>CAJVWU010000014.1 GCA_913009755.1 uncultured Bacteroidia bacterium | reverse complement strand
CAATCTTGTTTGAGCTTTATATGGCTTTCAAACTGTTTTTAAAGGCATTATTGCCTAATCATATATTATCTGCCAAAAATATTGCATTCTAAAACAATGAAAAAAATTGAGTTCTCGGAGCGGATTCAATATTACTCAAAAAGCTTATGGAGGGAGGAAAGATAAAACCGGTAATAGATAAAAGATATCCATTAGAACAAATTTCTGAGGCGCATCAGTACGTAGATAAAGGACATAAGAAAGGAAATGTGATAATAACTTTGAAAGATAACAACTGAATTTTAATGAGTAGTAAAATAGAAAATATTAACCAAAAATAACGAACGCACAACAAAGCGTAAAAATAATCGAATGAAATTTACAAATGAAAATACCTAAAAACATTATTTCAATAACTTTAGTTCTCTCATTAATATTAGTAGGGTGTAAATGTAACCCTACTCTGCAATATTCTTATCACTCACCTAAATTTATGAACGATGGATTTGAAGTTGGCTCTTTAGAAGAGGTGAATATTGATTCAGTATTGCTTAAAAAGGCGGTGGATAAAATAAATTGTGGTAAGTATGATGAAGTACATTCTATGATTATTTTCAAGGATGGCAAACTTGTATTTGAAGAATATTTTCAAGGACACAGATACAAATGGGATGGTGCAAATCATCATGGTGAATGGATTAGTTGGGATAAATCAACTCTGCATGGTGCTAAATCTGTATCTAAAAGTATAACTTCAATATGTATTGGAATAGCTATTGATAAAGGATTTATTGAAAGTGTTCATCAATCTGTTTTTGATTATTTGCCAGATCACCAGTATTTGAAAGCGAGTGGTAAAGAAAGAATAACTATTGAGCATCTGTTAACCATGACTTCTGGTTTGAAATGGGATGAGTGGGGAGCATCTTTAAGCAGTGAAACAAATGATATTGTTGGTATTTGGTTTCAGGATAAAGACCCTATTACATTTATTTTAGAGAAACCACTGATAAATAATCCCGGAACTACTTTTACCTATTCGGGTGGAAATACAATAATATTAGGTGAAATCATCAAAAATGCATCAAATATGGAACTTGATAAATTCTCGGAAGAATATTTATTCAAACCATTGAAAATTGATTCTTCCAATTGGGGTCTTCGATATAATAATGGTGTTATTGAAGCAGGTGGTGGTTTGGAGATTACACCGAGAGATATGGCGAAAATTGGTGTTATGTTCTTAAATAATGGAACTTTTAATGGCAAACAAATCATATCTAAACAATGGATTGAAAAAAGCACCACCCTATATTCAAATAACACGAATATAGATATACCAGGGCACGCTTCCGGAAGTCATGGCTATTCGTATTCATGGTGGTTAAAATCATACAAAAAGTCAGGGGAAGAAATTAACATGTATCATGCGGTAGGTTGGGGAGGACAGGAAATTATAATACTCCCTGAATTAAATGCAGTAGTTGTTTTTACGGGTGGAAATTATATTCCTAATGTGAAGGTAATTGAAATCCTTGAGGAATACATTCTACCTGCTATTAATTAGATTGAAATAATTTGAAAAAAAGGAAATGTAATTATGTAGTTTAAAAATTAAAAGAATAACGAACGCACAACAATGAACTGAGCTAAAAAACAAGCAAAAAACAAAAATTTTTCTTAGGGAAGTCGAAAAAAGAAGAAAATGTGTAAATTTGAAAGAAATATAAATAATTGATAATCAACAACTAATTTTGACGTTAGTTGGAAGTGAAGAAAAAACAGACACATTTTGAGCATACGGATTACTTTTGTATATTTGCACGTATAAATTCGAAATCATGGACACAAAATTAACTTTGAAATTGGACAAATTTGTGATTGAACAAGCAAAAAAATATGCCACTTCACATAAAAGGAGTTTATCAAGAATCATAGAATCTTACCTGAAATTATTAATTAATCGTGACAAAAATGAAGATGAAACAGATATAGAGATTTCACCTTTCGTTAAAAGCATGTCTACTGGTATAAAGATTCCTGCCGAACTAGATTATAAATCAGAGATTCTAAATCATTTGGAGGATAAACACAAATAGATATGAAATTGTTCTTGGACACAAATATAATGCTTGATTTTTTAGGCGAGCGCGATCCTTTTTATATCTCTGCAGCAAAAATTGCAACACTTTCGGACAAAAGGAAATTAAATATTGTCGTATCCGTTTTATCATATACAACAATAAGTTATTTCCTGACAAAATACTATGGACTTGAAAAAACGAAAGACAAATTAAGGAAATTCAAAGTAATCTCAGAAATATGTGAACTTGATGCATTAATAATAGAAAAAGGACTAAACGCAGACTTTTCTGACTTTGAAAATTCATTACAATATTATAGTGCTTTAAGAACAGAATCTGATATTATCATAACCAGAAACGGAAAGGATTTCAAGAAATCACAAATACCTATAATGACTCCTGATGAATTTTTAAATAGCATTGGATAAAAAATACTTACTGCCCATATTACCCCCCCAAACTAACATCTTTTTCAAAACCGTATAAAACTCACCTCTCCTTCAAAATCGTATAAAACTCACGGAGGTTCCACAGGCGAAAGACAATGGCAAGAACCATCCCGGCTGCCAGCATGATCAGGGCCTGGACGGTCCAGGAAGAAAAATTAAAATAAGCCAGGATGAACCCGGTGAACAACATCAGCAGCACCAGTGACAGCAGCCCGGTGATAAATTTCAGGCTGAACCTGAGTTTGAGTATCCGCAGGGCAAACACCATCTGCAAAAGGGCTGTCAGGCCTTGTGCCGACAGGCTGGCTACCCCCGAACCGTAAGCATAAAACCGGGGGATCAGGATAAAATTCAACAAAAAATTAGTGATCAGACCTGTAAATGCAATGATGTTCAAAATCTTTAAGTTGTTGTTGGCCGTGAGCAATGTCCCGAAAATGTAGTTGGCTGAAATGGCTACCAGGCTAAACATCAGCAGATGAAATATCCGCGCCGACAGGTCAATCCTGGCCATGTATTGGGTCGTGGTTTCCCCCGTAAAAGAGGTGTACATCAGCAGCATCAGGTCTTTTCCGTAAAACAACGAGGTGAGCGCCACGATCAGTGAACCGGTGATGATGATTGAAAAAGAAAGTTTTACGAGATGTTGTATGGGGTGTGCCTCTTTGATCATTTTTGAAAACAGCGGCAACAACAGCACGGCGAAAAGGAAGGCAAAGTTTTGACCGGCATCCAGCAGTCTGAAAGCCTGGGCATAAATCCCCGATTGTTGTTTCCCCAGGCTGCCCCCGATCAGCCGCTCAATCAACACCGGGTCAATGCGGTTGTAAAAGCTCATCAACAGGACCAACAGGGCAAAAGGCAGGCTTTTTTTAAGGATTAAAATAAAAAACGGGAAGCTCCAGTTTAGCCTTAACTTTCCCGATTTGCTCAGGACAACCATCAGCGCCACAAAGGCTGTAATCACATAAGCTACAGTCTGGGCATAAACAAACCATTCAATTTTAAAACGACCCCCGAAGATGCCAGTCCACAGCAGGACACTGCAAATAGCGATCATCAGCACCCGGTCAAGCACAGAGATCAGGCTATCGGTCTTAAAAAGGAGCAGCCCCGAAACATTGGAGCGTAAATATAAAATAAACGACAATAAAAACTGGTTAAATCCAACCCAGGCAAGCAGATAAAGCTCACGTCCGCGGTAACCGATGAGCAGGGCCACACAAAAAACAATGACGGCATACAACAATCCCAGCATCAATTTTATCGTGGCTATCCCGGCAAAATGCTTTTTCAGCAATTGGTTGTTCTGGGCAATGTTGCGGTTGTTGAAATTGGTGATACCCAGGTCGAGGAAAATAAAAAACAGGAAAGAGAAATTAAAAACGGTAAAGTAAAAGCCATATTCTTCGGGCCCCACCACATTTTGCACGGAACGGTCAACACCCAGAATCCAGAACGGCTTCACCAACAGGTTGAGGAAAACAATCAGCGCAAGGTTTTTAAGGAATTTCTTTTGCATCAGTACAAAGGTAGCATGATTTGAGGTTCTGTCCGCAGCATTACTTTTACGGATTTTCAACAAATTTATTGTTGTTAACCGGTCACTGAATAAAAAGAATCAAGATGGAAGAGTCAGGAGTTAAGACTGGATACTCAATGCTGGATACTGGATGCAGAAGACTGAAGACTGAATCCGATTTCCAATTTCTACCTTCTAATTTCCAATTTCCAAACATTTCCTGCCAGTGTCCCGGAATTTTAGCATATTTGTATTTATAAATCGGTTCACTTTGAAAATTGCAGTTAACACCAGGCTACTTCTGAAAAATAAGCTGGAAGGCATCGGGTGGTTCACTTACGAAACCATGAAAAGGATCACCCGTGCGCATCCTAAAGATGAATTCTTCTTCATTTTCGACCGAAAATATGATGATTCGTTTATTTTTGGCAACAACATCACGCCTTTTGTGGCCGGGCTTCCCGCACGACACCCTTTTTTGCACTACCTGTGGTTTGAGCATTCCATTCCTTCGGTTTTAAAACGGATTAATCCCGACGTATTTATCTCGCCCGATGGATATTGTTCATTAAAAACCAACTTCAAGACACTGATCGTGATCCACGATCTCAACTTTGAACACTATCCCCGGAACATGCCCTGGCTAACCAGGAAATATTACAGGCATTTTACCCCGTTGTATGCCAGGAAAGCTACCCGCATAGCCACGGTATCCCAATTTTCAAAGCACGACATCATTGAACAATACGGCATCCTGCCCGAAAAAATTGATGTGGTTTACAATGGGGCCAGCAACCTGTTTTCACCACTCAGCCTGACTAAAAAAGATAACATAAAAACCAAATATACTGATGGTTTTGACTTTTTTGTTTTCATCGGTGCCCTGAACCCCAGGAAAAACCTTGGCAACCTATTCAGGGCTTTCGATATTTTTAAGGAAAAAACAGGTTCATCTGTCAAATTGGTGATCATTGGCGAAAAAATGTGGTGGACACACGATATTAAATCATCATACGATTCCATGAAACATAAGGGTGATGTCGTGTTCACCGGCAGGCTTGAGTTGCCCGAACTGACCGAAGTAGTGGGTTCGGCACTGGCTTTGACTTATGTTTCTGTCTTTGAAGGTTTCGGCATCCCAATACTTGAAGCATTCAAATCGGAAATACCGGTTATCACTTCCAACATAACCTCCATGCCTGAAGTTGCGGGTGATGCTGCCCTGCTTGCCGACCCCTTTAAGCCCGTGAGTATTGCCGAAGCCATGATCAGGATATATACCGGCCAGGCGCTCAGGGAAACCCTGGTAGCCAGGGGGAAGCAACGGCAACAGAATTTTTCGTGGGATATTACTGCCGGTCGTTTATGGCAATCGGTGATGAAAGTTGTGGGATAAGAAAAAATAAATGATTTTTGTCCTCTTAAATTAACCTAAGATGAATGTATTAATAATTGGATCAGGCGCCCGTGAACACACGCTGGCGTGGAAAATAAACGAAAGCCCGAAACTGGACAACCTGTTTATTGCCCCGGGAAATGCAGGTACACGTGCCCTTGGGACAAACATCCCGGTTGAAGTCAATAATTTTCAAAGCATTAAACAAGCCGTAATCGAAAACGACATTGATATGGTGGTCATCGGGCCTGAAGTGCCCCTGGTTCACGGAATTCATGATTTTTTCCTTCAGGATAAGATATTGTGGAACATACCGGTTATCGGCCCTGTACAAAAAGGGGCCATGCTGGAAGGGAGTAAGGATTTTGCCAAGTTTTTTATGGAAAAATACCATATTCCCACTGCCACCCACAAAACTTATGATGCGCATAACTTTGAAGAAGGCTTTGCTTTTATTGATTCGCTTGAGCCGCCTTATGTGCTGAAAGCCGACGGCCTTGCGGCAGGAAAAGGGGTGCTGATCATCAATGATCCGGGGGAGGCAAAAAACGAACTCCGGGCCATGATCACCGAAGAAAGATTCGGTGAAGCCTCGGCAAAGGTGTTGGTTGAAGAATTTTTATCAGGCATTGAACTATCTGTTTTTGTGCTTACCGACGGCAATTCATACATCTTGCTGCCCGAAGCCAAAGATTACAAACGAATCGGAGAGGGCGACACCGGCCTCAACACAGGAGGCATGGGATCGGTTTCGCCCGTACCTTTCGCGACCCGTGAATTCATGCAAAAGGTGGAAGACCGCGTCATAAAACCCACCATCGAAGGGTTGAAGGAAGAAAATATAGATTACAAAGGGTTTATCTTTTTCGGCCTGATAAATGTTAAAGGAGATCCTTATGTCATTGAATACAATTGCCGCATGGGCGACCCCGAGGCCGAAACGGTTGTGCCGCGAATTAAAAGCGACCTGCTGGAATTGTTTGAAGCCGTTAATAACGGAACACTCGAGAAGACAAAAATTGAAATTGACAACAGGGCAACCGCTTCGGTGATGCTTGTTTCGGAAGGCTATCCAAAAGCTTACGAAAAAGGAAAGATCATTTCGGGTACCGGCAATGTGAACAACTGCGTACTTTTCCATGCCGGCACTACAATGGATATTGATTCGGACAAAATTAAAACCAGTGGCGGGAGGGTAATGGCAGTCACCGCTTACGGGGCCAATATGGACGAAGCACTGAAAACCGCTTATGAAAATGTGGACATCATTGATTTTAAAGGAAAATACTTCCGTAGCGATATTGGCTTCGACCTGAAATAAACAATCCGATTGATCTATGCTCAACTTTTTCAGAAAAGGAACTCCCAAACAATATCTGACCTTGTTTTCGTTGGTTTTATTGATGTGTGTACCTATGCTTCTGAACAACGGGCAAGATTTCTCGGTTGACCAGCCTTTTTTCAATATCCATTACAACTTTACCGGCCTGAATGCATTCCTGATCAATGGCTTGCTGTTTTTTGTTATTATCGTCTCTTCACTGGTCGTCAATGTATTGGCCACCGAAAACGAATTCACAGGAAAGCTGATGACATTGGCTATGTTTCTGTTTCTGTTACTCGTTTTTTCTTTTCCCGGCTTTACCGTACATGCCCCCATGTTGATGGTCAACCTGCTGATCATTTTTATTTTCGGGAATCTTTTTATGCTTTCCGAAACATCAAACCCCATTCCGCTGGTATTCGATTCGTCATTGCTTTTGGGTATTTGCTCGTTTGTTTTTTTTCCGGCTGTTTTTTTGTTGCTTGTGATATGGGCTGCACTGCTCATCCACCGTACAAATTCATGGCGCAACTATGTAGTCAGCCTGGTCGGACTGATGACCCCCTACCTGTTTTTATTTGTCTGGCTTTTTTGGACTGACCGGCTTACAACTCATCCCGGTTTTATTGATTCAAACTGGTTTGCCCTGTCGTTTATCTGGATTGAACAAACATCATGGCCCGAAAAGATCATTTTTGTCCTGATCTTTCTTGTGACGGTCATTTCCTTTATCAAGGTGATCATGCAACAGGTTGAAAAAAATATAAACCTCCGAAGAAATCTGGCTATCAGCGAGTACGGGCTGATCATCATTTTACCGGTGATCCTGTTTTTTGGTCGTAACCTTTCATCTGGAATATTGCTTACTGCTCCGGTAGCGTTACTCATGTCGCATGCTTTTTATAATATTAAAAAATCAAAATGGTTAAATCTTTTGTTTGTTGTTTTGGTTTTATTGATTGTCGTTAACCGTTTCCTCTCGCTATTCTTTTAAATTGATTACATTGCTGTTAAATGCCTACAATAAAAACCTGACGGAAGCCGGCTGTGACGAAGCCGGTCGGGGATGCCTTGCCGGGCCCGTTTTTGCCGCATCGGTGATCCTGCCTCCGGATTTCAATAATGCCGAACTGAACGATTCAAAACTACTAACCCCAAAGCTAAGGGAGAAGTTGCGGAAGATCATTGAAAAAGAAGCCATGGCTTATGCTGTGGCAAAAATTGACGCCCACGAAATAGATAAGATCAACATCCTGAATGCTTCTATCCGGGCCATGCACCTTGCGGTGAACGGCTTAAAGGTAAAACCTGATTTTTTATTAATTGACGGCAACAGGTTCAGGGATTATGAAGGCATCCCGCACAAATGTTTTGTAAAAGGTGATGGGAGGTTTCTATCCATCGCGGCGGCTTCGGTACTGGCCAAAACCTACCGGGATGAGTTTATGCTGCAGGCTGACAAAGCGTATCCACAGTATCATTGGAAAAGCAACAAAGGTTATCCTACCCTTGCCCATAAAATGGCCATTCAGGAATACGGGCTTACGCCATTGCACCGCCTGACATTCAATTGCAATATTCAGTTAAAAATTTCATTTTGATATTGTTATGGCAGGTGGATTCATAAGAAATATGCATTTCCGGGAGATTCCTCGTTGCAATACGGTTTTCGCTGTAAAATATCTTTCGGGATGATATCCCTTTTTCAATGGTGATCACCAGAAAAGAGGCATGTTTGCCCATGTAGCCGGATGAAGAATCCCGGGTCGGATTTGTATATTCAGAAAAATATTAATTTTCAATAACGGGTTATTTGTTTAGCTTTGAAAACTAAAAATAAATTTTTGCAAAGTCAGGGTCTAATTTTATTATTTGATTATGGAAAATAAAAGCGAAAAAGAAGTATCCAGAAGAAATTTTTTCAAAATAACAACATTTGGTATTGGTGGTGCTTTAACTTTTTTATTGGGATATCCCTTAATTGATTCTATCGTTTCAAATACTAAAACCATAGCAAAGAAAGCCTATAACCGATTAAAACCGGTAAAAAATATTCCCGGTTCCTTTGTTCCGGTCACCAAACCCTCCAAATTACATTTTACTAAGACGGATCAAGAGGCTTTCATTAAAATAACTAAGCCGATAGATGTCTGGGTAGTTAAAAAATCTGAAAAAGAATTAACGGTTTTCTCCCCTATATGTCCGCACATGGGTTGTCACTACAATTGGAACCAGGAAAAAGAATTATTTATATGCCCTTGCCACAATAGTGTTTATACCATAGAGGGTAAATTGGTATCCGGTCCTGCTCCACGGGGTCTTGATACGCTTCCGCAAAAAATTGAAAATGAAAATTTATATGTTTTATATGAACGATTTGAGCTAGGTATTCCGCAAAAAATTATCATTGGATATTAAAATCATAAGTATGGCATCAAAATTAAATCAATGGTTTAAAGACAGGCTTTCCTTAGATGGTATAATGGAATCTGCAGCTGACGAAAAGATCCCGGGAGGAGCAAGTTTTTTCTATACGCTGGGAAGTTCGGTATTGTTTGTATTTACGTTAATGGTCATCACAGGCGTTTGGCATTTATTTTACTATGTTCCTTCCGTTGACCATGCCTATGAAAGTTTGAGTTATTTGCGCACTCAGGTCCCTTTTGGGTGGTTGATTCACGGAATACATTATTGGGGAGCCAACATCATGGCGATTTTGGTGGCCTTACACATGATACGGGTTTTTATTTGGGGGGCATACAAAAAACCACGGGAACTTACCTGGTTAATCGGTATCGTATTGTTGCTGTTGGTGGTGGGTTTAATTTTTACGGGAGCTTTGCTTCCCTGGGATGAAAGAGGCTATTGGGCGGCGGAAGTCGGCACAAATATTGCCGGAAGTGTTCCGGTAATCGGCAGTTTCCTCCAAAATTTTTTACAAGGCGGCATTGCCATAGGGCAACTGACCCTTTCCAGGTTTTACGTTTTACATATCGCCCTAATCCCCGGTATCAGTTTTTTAATAATAGTTTTTCATCTGATGGCGTTTCGTAAATTCGGCAGTGTGGGGCCATGGAAAGCATCCAGACGTACCGGATTTGGTGATTTTTGGCCAGACCAGGTTGCCATTGACCTGATTGTAAGCGGGTTCATTTTCCTGTTAATCGTGGGGCTGTCGGTTTATTTTCCTACTCCTTTTACCGGACCTGCC
The DNA here is from genome assembly GCA_913009755.1 of uncultured Bacteroidia bacterium. GTDB lineage: Bacteria > Bacteroidota > Bacteroidia > Bacteroidales > F082 > JAADID01. Next base: position 48,412 of record CAJVWU010000014.1, on the reverse strand, counting down.
GACCCTGCCGATACTGCATTTCAACCCAAACCGGAATGGAATTTTTTATTTTTATACCAGATTTTAAAAATATTTAAAGGGCCATTGGAAATTATTGGTACTGTTGGCATTCCCTCCCTTATAATTTTTCTTTTGGTCATCGTTCCCTTTATTGACAGGAAAAAATCACATAACCCGGCTCAGAGAATTGGTATGATGATCGGGGCCGCTGTGTTTATTGGCCTGATAATAACGTTTACCATTCTTGGTTATTACAGTAAACCTCCCGGAAGTGGAAACAAAAACAAGGTAAAAAGCATCACCGTAAAAAAACAAAAATCCATAAAACTATCAGCTTCCGCCCTTTCCGGGAAAAAAATGTTTGAAACCATGGGATGTACCGCTTGTCATGTTATGAGCGGAATAGGTGGAAAAGTGGGGCCAGACCTTACCAATGAATACCAACAGAACCGGTTAAAGCAGTGGTTGATGGTCCAAATTACCGATTCGAAAAAACATTACGAAAGTTCCATCATGCCTGACTTTAAGGCTATGACCAAGGTTCAACTGGGCAACCTGGTTGATTACTTGTTAAGCCCTCATCCGCAAACCGTTCAAAAATCTTCTAATCGCTATGAACCTTTACCCGACTCACTAAAAAGTAAATCAGGAGAAAAAACACACACAACACTTACGCAGGATGAGAACACAAAACAAACACTTGACCATTTGGGCCCTGCGGGCAAAGCAGCCACCATGATTGGAAATATTACTATCGGTGCCAAACTTTTCAGGAATGATTGTGAATCATGTCACGGTGTAAATGGTGAAGGCGGCCGGACCAACTTTGGTTCACAATTTGGGAATGTTCCGGCACTTAACCCCATCAGTAAGGTTTTATTTGATAAAGACCCAAAAAAATTCGCTCAAAATATAGACCGGTTTATCCAGCATGGTGCTGTGCCGCCCGGCCCGAACCCTACACTAAAAATGTTGGATTTTGGTGATTCATATAGCCTGACCCAACCTGAAATTGCAGGTATTGAAGCGTATATTTTAGGCCTCAATGGTGTTGACCGGGGACAAATTGATACACCAAAATCTGCAACCGGTTTCTTTTTCCTTACTCTTTGGATTTATATCGGTTTAACTATTTTCTTAACTTTTCTTTTGATTGTCCGTAAAAAACGGAAGAATAATATAAAATAGTAAGAGACTGTTTTTAATTTTAACATTCAGCTTTTTTATGCGTCTCAAAAATACCTCGATCTGAAAAAAAAACAAATATCCCGAAGTTTCTGAACGAAAAATAAAACCAAAACGGCCTCGGTTACCCGTTGGGAATATTCATAAATGTCCCTGATTAAAAAAGAAACCAGAACTGAAGATAGATTGAATTATTATCACCGGCGTTTCTGTTAAAGCCATCATAATCATCTGATGCTCCGTTGAATTTAAAATAGCTGGTATAGATCAAAGAAAATTTAGTGTTCTCCCACGGCAAAAAGTCTACCTGGGCAATGATACCGCTGCTGTTTGGAAGCCCTGTCCTGCTTCCCGATACGGAGTCAGGAGCATAAATGATATCGTCTGAATTACCAAAATAATTTAAGTATCCAAGTGAAAACTTATATCCTTTTCTAAAGTAGATACTGGCATCCGTTTTAAAAGAGTTAATCTTACCGTTTAAAAACTGGCTGTTCTCGGCTCCGTAACTGGCATTAAATTGTTGATTCTCGAAAATATAGCTGCCATGTAAGGTAAACTGTCCTTTTGCAAAAGCATACTCATACTGCAGGGTGAGCCCAAAATCGTTATAATTATCTGTTGGCCCCGAAATTCCGGTGGGATATAAACGCGTTGACAACCCCACTGTTCCAACGTAGAGATAACTTTTTGCCCATTGGTGTTGTATGCCGACTTTCCAGTACGGACTGACTCCCTTTATTGTCATTTCAGATGTATTATCGGGCGGGAAAACCGTTCCAAAGGGTGCAGACCGGTACACACTAAAACCCACATAGAGGAAGTTGTTTAACAGTCCATAGGTGCCTGCGCCAAATGCCCCCATAAGCCCCCCCTGGATCATTGTGCCTGCCGAGGGTGTGGGGGCAACACCCGAAGCCGAATAAGGATAACTCCATGGCGAAATGATATTCCATACATCCCCCATCATGGGCCCGTTATTGAGCATAAAACCATATAAGATAGGTGCTTTCCCTATTTGTGTATGATTGGAATAACGAATATCAACCATATCAATTCCAAAAGTTCCCTCTGTGGCATCCATGGTAAGTTGCAGGAAGGCTCCAAGATGAGGAGTGATTTCACCACCATAATAAAGGCTAAGGGATTGGGGAAATTCAATATTATAGTTCTGCGTTTCGGGTAGATTTTTTGCCAGATAGGTAAATCCGGTAGTAAATTGTAAAGAAACCTGGGGGATATGTAGCAGTTTTAATATATCCCTGCTGTTTTTTTTGTTTGATGAAAGTTCTTTTTGAACAATAGTCTTTATATTCGTCAAGGAATAACCGTTTAATTTAAACTGTCTTCCAAACGAAGTTAATTCCGGAAAAACAGTATGACAGGTTGCACACGACAATCCTGTTTGCCTTGCAAAACTGGGAATTGCTTTAACAGCAACAGGCATTGTTGAAAAAGTCACAAATAAAATAACTGCCCCCATAAGGCTGAAATTTATTTTGTTGGGAACCGGTACTTCTTTACCTTTTCCTGAATAATAAAATTTTTTCATCTTTCTTTTTTTTAATTAATAATTTCTGATTTTATTTCCGCGTTTTTTCTCTTCTCAGGTTTATTCATCTCTTTTTAACGGCTCACTAACCGGTTATTGTGAATTCATTAACGGGAAGTGGCGTAACCATCAAACCTTTTTAAAAAATTATAGCACAAAGTTTACTACATCTTTTGATTGAAATCCTTTTTTACCGTTTTTCTTTCAAATGCTGTTTGTTAATAACTTTACCCTGACAAATAACGATCAAAAACCCAAAAACGTTTCTTACAAACAGCATGAACATTCAATTAAAAATTTCAGTTTTAAATTTGGTTATGATCGGGTTCATCAGCCCATTTGAGGAATGAAAATAGTTAACAAACAATTGTTAAATACGCATCAGGCAAGCCAAATAAAACGCAACGATAATCGTTTACTTTTGAGAGGAGTTAGAATTATCGGGGTGACAAAAAAAATCGCAGTCTGGATGTTGTTTGTTCTGCTGATTGCAGCGGCAGGAATTTATTATTATTTCTTTTATTCCTTTATGGTAAGGAACAATGCCTGGCGGTATGTTCCCTACAATGCAGGTCTGATCATCCAGATTGACAAGCCGCAGGATTTTCTTTCAAAATTCGGGAAAGACAGTAAAATCAGGGAAAGTTTATGTCAGAACGTGGAATTGAAAAAACTGATCACACGCATTGAAACGGCAGACAGCATGTATGGTACCAACCGTCAACTATCGAAACTGATCAACGCCCCCTGCCTGGTTTCGGCATTCTATGATGCCGAAGGGAAAAAAACGCAATGGCTTTTTATCGTTCAGGCTGTAACCAACATCCGCATTGAGGCCCTTAAAGCCAACCTTAAAAAATATCACCGTGTAAATTATATTGACAAACAGCAGAAAATCATAGTGATCAATCATGATTCGCTAACCCCCGACATCTATCTTGGGATAAAAGACAATATCCTTCTTTTTTCAACCGGCCCCGGTGTGATTAAAAAATCCATTGCAATTGCCCAATCCATAGTACCACATTTTGTTGAAGACAAGTCATTTATTCATCTGCGGGAAATTGCCGGTAAAAACGTGGATGCCCGACTATTTGTCCGGTATTCCCAATTGATAAAACTTTGCAGCCCCTGGCTGAGCAGGGCCGGACGGGAGGCCTTTCGCCGCATCGGTAACCTTGCCCAATGGGGCGAAACGGATATGCTGGTGAAAGACGATGAACTGCTGATGAATGGTTTTAGTTATACTACGCCCGGCAATTACCTTTCCGGGCTTTCTGCATCAAAGCAGGAAGATATCGGGGCGTTTAACATCATCCCGTTTAACACCAATTACTTACTTGACCAGAGTTACAACAACATCAGGACCATAGTGGTTGACCAAAAACTGATCTCCTTCGACAAGACTTTAAAACCTCTGTTAAACAAACTGCTTGATGTATGCGGCCACGAGGCGGCTTTTGCATCCAATGCTTCCGGTAAAAGTTCGGTTTCCTCAAACAGTTGGTTCCTGCTCAGGTTGAAAGACCCGGCCCGCGCCAGACAATATCTTAAAAAAATAGCTGAAATCACGCATACCGCTTCCCGTGAAGTATATCATGGACATATAATTGAGAACGCAGGTGTGAAAAATCTGATCCCCAGGCTGTTTGGTCCGACTTTCAGTACCATTGAAAATTCCTGGCACACCACGCTGGATGATTTTATCGTTTTTGGTAATTCGTCCGGTAGCATAACAAACCTGCTCCGCTTTTATGAATCGGGGAAAACACTGGACATGGACGAAAATTTCAACCAGTTTTCTGACAATTTATGCGATGCTTCCAACCTGTTGCTTTACATCAGCCCCAAAAGCCTGAACGCATCCCTGTTGAATTACCTGAATGAGCCTGTGGTTAACACCCTGAATAAAAATGAAAATATTTTACATAATTTCCAGGGTGCCTCATTTCAGTTCAGTGCTTCGGACTCATTATTTTATACCAGCTTTTATTTCAGGATCAACGAATCGCTGAAAGAAGAAAACCTGGCTTTGTGGAAAATCCAACTGGATGACGATATAGCCGGGAAACCATACCTGGTCAAAGATCATAAAACGAACACCTACAACATCATTGTTTTTGACGTCAGGTCAAACATTTATCTGATCAGTTCGGATGGCAGACTGTTGTGGGAAAAAAGGCTGGATGCGCTGCCGTTGAGCAGGATTTACCAGGTGGACTATTACAAAAACGGTAAAATCCAATATCTTTTCAATACCAAAGATTTCATTTACCTGATTGATAAAAACGGGAATCCGGTTACCGGTTATCCCAGAAAACTTAACCCGTCAGCCACCAACGGCATCAGCGTTTTTGATTACAACGGAAAAGAGGATTATCGCATCCTTGTTGCACAGGCTGACAAAAAAATCCACAATTATCAACTCAACGGCAAACCGGTGAAAGGCTGGACAATGCCCCGTATGAAGGATATTGTTACCGAACCCATTACCCGGCTGTTGGCAGGGAACAAAGATTACATCATTATCACCGATAAAAACAACAACATCAGCATCGTAAACCGAAAGGGACAAACCCGGATCAAGCTGAAAGAAAATTTTGAAAAAGCCAAAAACTCGACATATTATGTAAATAAAACCAATAACAAAGGCATCATTCTCACGACTGACAAAAATGGCAGGCTGGTGTATATTTCAAAAAACGGAACCGTCAAGAAAACCGACTTTGGTAATTTTTCCCCCGACCATTATTTTCTTTACGAAGATTTCAATGGCAACCGGAACAAGGACTTTATTTATGTTGACAGCAACAAACTGATCGTAATCAACCGGTTTAAAGATGTTTTGTTTAGGTATAGTTTTCCTTCCGCCATCAATATCAGGCCTGTGTTTTTCAGGCTGGGTAAGTGGCAACATGTGTTGGGGATAGTTGACAGCAAAGAAAAAACCGTGTTCCTTTTCGACAAAAAGGGCAACCCGCTTATTGGTGCCGGACTGGTAGGTGAAAACCCGTTTACGGTAGGCAGCCTGAATAACAACGGTGAGATCAACCTCATCACGTCTTCCGGAAAGACATTGTTCAATTATAAGGTAGATTAGTTGGATTTTTAATTTAAGATGTTTGTGATGTTGTATTGTAATCCGCCGGGGCACATTTTTAAACACGATGCTTTTGTTATTCGCACAAACTGAAAACCCTCCCCACCGTTGGTGAGGACACCCACCTGGGAGATGGGTCAAAAAGCCGCCATCAACAACTCCAGGTCCTGCCAGGGCAGGTCATACAAATCACCGATGAATTTATTGGTAAGTATTCCGTTATAAATGTAAGCCCCTTTACAAAAAGCGGCATCTTTTTTCAACATCTTGTCAATTCCTCCGAGTTCCGAGATACTCAACAGCAAAGGCGTTAACAGGTTACTCAATGAATAGGAAGCCGTATGGGGAATCCGGGAAGCAATATTGGGAACACAATAATGCGTGATGCCATATTCCTGAAAAACGGGGTTGCGGTGCGATGTAACATGCGAAGTTTCAAAACATCCCCCCTGGTCAATACTTACATCAACGATCACCGATCCTGGTTTCATCTGTTTCACCATATCTTCGGTAATCAGGCAGGGGGCCATATATCCCGAGGCATGTTTAGCTGCAATTACCACATCGGCCTCGCGCATGGCCTTCAGTAATAATTTGGGTTGCAGGGTTGCCGTAAAAACCCTGGTTTTCAACTTATCTTCTATTGTTCTGAGCTTGTACATCGAATCATCAAATATTTTTACCAATGCTCCCATTCCCAAGGCCGTACGGGCAGCATACTCAGCCACTGTGCCCGCACCAATGATGATCACTTCGGTGGGTTTTATACCGGGAAAACCGCCAAGCATCTCCCCCTTTCCGTATTTTGAGTTGCTCAAATACTCGGCTGCAATCAAAACCGAAGTGTTGCCAATGATCTCGCTCATTGATTTCAGCACCGGAAATGAGCCCGTCTTATCCTGGATATATTCAAAAGCAATGGCATTGACCTTTTTGGCCATCAATTTCCGGAAATACAACTTCTCACGGTCAGGAAGAAAAATAGAAGAAAACAAAGTTTTTTGTTTTCCCATTTTCTCAATCTCCTCGTCAACCGGCGGAGAGATTTTAATGATAATATCGGATTTAAACACTTCGTCGGAAGTATCCATAATCTCGGCACCGGCTTCGGCATATTTTTCATTACTGAAATGAGCTGCTTCACCCGCATCCCGCTCAACCAATACCCTGTGCCCGCTTTCGATTAAAAGATTAACTGCATCAGGGACCAGGGCAACCCGGTTCTCATCTTCCGACATTTCTTTGGGTATCCCGATCACCATTTTATGTTTCTTTGGTGCAACTTCAAGCAGTTCTTCCTGTGGCAGTAAATGTTCTTTGGCCGAAAAACCTAAATAACTTTTTTTCTCGTTCATGACATCATTTTGGATTAACCGGATAAATTTTGACGATTACCTGGTTACCACAAATATACTACAAAACAGGTTTAATGTTTCATACATATAAAAATGGCTAAATATTATTTTATGTACAGGAAGTTTATCATTTGAATTTTGGTTGCTTTAAGGTTGCGGTGCCTGCCCTCCAACCCTGTTGTTGGTGTCCTCACCAACCGTTTTTTACAAAACCTGTACCGCACTAACATATTCCTGACAAGGGTATGGATACGGATTTGGTATATCAACTTATTCACGACGAACTAAACATTAACGGGAATCCGGATTTAACTCCCGCTACATTTGTTGCAATCTGAATGGAACCGCAGGCCGGAGAAATGTTTCTCTAAAACATTAACTTTACAGGCTTAAAAAGCAGGATGAAAAACCGTTTTTATGAAAAAGCCTAATTTTTACTATTTGTCGTTACCTTTCAGCATTGTAAACGGTGTGGTGTGGGGCATCGGCATTGTTTCGCTGCCATTGTTGGCCAAAACCACCGCGCGGGCGGGGCTGACCTTTGCCATGATCAACCTCGGCATTGCTGTCGGCGCCATAGTGTGGGGCCGGCTTACCCATAAATTCAGGCTGAACAACCTGATTTTTAGCGGAACCGTACTTTCTTTTCTTGCCTGGTTTGCCATTGTTTTGTTCAATGGAAAATTTCTTATTCCGCTGGCTTTTGTGTTCGGGACTTTTACCGCCAGCATTTTTACTTACGCCAGTGTGATGATTACCAACACCTATCCGAAAGATTTGTGGGACAAATATATTGCGCAAATGCAGGCTTTTATGACCTTCGGAACAGTTATTGGCCTGTTGGTTACTGTGTTGTATGCCAAAGTTACCATCGGCCTTCCCTTTTTGCTTGTTGCCATACTGGCTTATCTGCCGTTTTACAAACATCATAAAGGTAAAGCAATACATCATCAATTGCATTTCAGCCTGATGCGGCCAAAACAACATTTTGCCGAACTCTTCAATGGCTATTTTCATAGTCATATCCGATGGAAACACTTGTTGAATTTCAAAAACAAACCCCTGTTGTTTCTATATATCCGTTGGTCTTTTGTTTTGCTGGCTCCGGCGCCGGTTTATGCCATGTATCCATTGCTTATGAAGAAGGCTTTTCATTTAAGCACATCTTCTTCTTCGCTCATTTATGCAGTGAGTATGGCTATCGGGGTTTTCCTGTTTATTTGGGCCGGGAAAATTGCAATGAAAAAAAACTCTTTTTTTACTTTGAACCTTGGTGTGGCGCTGTATGTTTTAAGTTTTGTTTTCATGCTTGCCGGGATGTGGATTGGATTATTTGTCTTCGGAATTATCGGCTTTATGCTCATGATTTTTGCCTGGGCATTCATTTCTACCGGAATGAACATCAGTGTGGTAGAACTTGCCGATGAGAAGAAAAGAGGAGAAGCGCTCGGCCTTGCCAATTCATTACAAAGTATTGATAATGTATTAGGGGGGGCCATCGGAGGATTTATTGTCGCTTCAATGGGGTATCAGGTCATTATGTATTTTGGTATTTTGTTCACCGGTATTGCCATTCTTATGAGTATATTTCAACAAAAAAATAAACATAAAAACTATGTTGTCAAAAAAGAATTTGAAAAAGGGCTGAAAGCCTGACACGTAATAAAATTCTAACCTTCCTGAAATTGAATGGTCATGGCGTAAAAAAACAATCTTAAAAAACTTCGTTTTGATATACGAATTTTTTGCAAACGATTGAAAAAAAGTCATGACAATAAATTAACAAATCTCAATACCTAAACTGTTGATAACTTGTAGTATGAATAAAGTATAATCAGGCGTTCATTGATTAGTTTTACGTACCTTTGCACGGGTTAAAAAGAAAATTAAAAAAACAGGAGATTTTTATGACAACAGATGAAAAAAACAAGATAGCCAACGAAAATTATACCGCCGAAAACATCCAGGTGCTGGAAGGCCTGGAAGCTGTGAGGAAACGCCCTGCCATGTACATTGGCGACGTCAATACAAAAGGGCTTCATCATTTGGTTTACGAAGTGATTGACAATTCGATTGATGAAGCGATGGTTGGATATTGCAACGATATTGAGGTGACCATTCACAAGGACAACAGCATAACCGTAATTGACAATGGCCGGGGCATCCCCACGGGAATGCACGAAAAAGAAAACAGGTCAGCCCTTGAGGTGGTTATGACCGTGCTTCACGCCGGGGGAAAGTTCGATAAGGGTTCTTACAAAGTTTCCGGCGGACTGCATGGTGTGGGCGTTAGTTGTGTAAACGCTTTATCCGCTAAACTGGAAGCCCGGATTTATCGAGAGGGGAAAATCTTCTATCAGGAATATCACAAAGGGAAACCCTTATCACCTGTTAAAGTGATAGGTCAAAGTAATAAAACCGGTACCGAAATCCATTTCATACCGGATGATTCCATTTTCCTGATTACGGAATACGATTTCGACATCCTTGCTGCACGGCTCAGGGAACTGGCCTTTTTGAACAAAGGGCTGAAACTTACCCTGAAAGATGAACGGAAACATGACGGGAACAATGAAAACAACGGTAACGGACATCCTTCCATCGAATTATTTTATTCGGAAAACGGTTTGGTTGACTTCATTAAATACCTGGATGAAAGCCGGGAAAAACTGATCTCCGAACCCATTCAAATGGAAGGTGAGAAAAATAATGTGCCTATTGAAATCGCCATGCAATACAACACTTCATTTACCGAAAACATACATTCTTACGTTAATAACATTAACACGCATGAAGGCGGGACACATCTTTCGGGGTTCCGGAGGGGATTGACCCGTACCCTGAAAAGCTATGCAGAAAAAAGCGGGATGCTGGCCAAACTGAAGTTTGACATCAATGGCGATGACTTCAGGGAAGGGATGACGGCTGTGATTTCAGTAAAAGTGGCCGAGCCCCAATTTGAAGGGCAGACCAAAACCAAACTGGGCAATTCAGATGTTATGGGTGCTGTGGATCAAATGATCAGTGAAGCGCTGCATAATTATCTTGAGGAACATCCCAAAGAAGCCAAGACCATTGTACAAAAGGTAATATTGGCTGCCACCGCCCGACATGCAGCACGCAAGGCCCGTGAATTGGTCCAGCGTAAGAATATCCTGTCAGGATCGGGACTTCCCGGCAAACTTTCCGATTGTTCGGAACGCGACCCTGCAAAGTGTGAAGTTTACCTGGTTGAAGGCGACTCGGCAGGCGGAACGGCAAAACAAGGCCGCGACAGACGCTTCCAGGCCATCCTCCCGCTCAGGGGCAAAATCCTGAATGTTGAAAAAGCGCTTCCGCATAAGATATTTGAGAGTGAAGAAATAAAAAATATCTATACCGCCCTGGGTGTAACCATCGGTACGGAAGAAGACAGCAAAGCCCTGAACCTCATAAAACTGCGGTACCACAAAATCATTATCATGACCGATGCCGATGTGGACGGAAGCCACATTGCCACCCTTATCCTTACCTTTTTCTTCAGGCACATGCGGGCCTTGATCGAGGAAGGGTATGTTTATATTGCCACCCCACCCCTGTACCTGATAAAAAAAGGAAAAACAGAACGCTATTGCTGGAGTGAGGAAGACCGGATAAGTACAACCAAAGAATTGTCAACGGACGGTTCTGAAAAAGGTGTTCATATTCAGCGCTACAAAGGCCTCGGCGAAATGAATGCCGAACAGTTGTGGTCAACCACAATGGATCCTGAGCACCGTACACTCAGACAGGTTACCATCGAAAACGGTTCGGAAGCCGACCACGTTTTCAGCATGCTGATGGGTGACGAGGTGGCACCACGACGTGAATTTATTGAGTTAAACGCCAAATATGCAAAGATTGATGTTTAAAAAAAACCCGGCTATAAAACCGGGTTTAATCGTCAAGTTGCGGGTGGAAGATGGGACTTGAACCCACGACCCCTGGAACCACAATCCAGTGCTCTAACCAGCTGAGCTACATCCACCGTTTGGAACTGCAAATATACAACGATTATTTACCGGGTCAACTTTCAATTATCAATTTTTAGTTTTTTGAGGACAGCCTGTGTTCCGTTGATTTTCATACATTTGGCTTTTTGATGAACTTCCGTAAAAAGACATATCAGCCATCCCGCTCACCGGGAAAACTGGCTTGGAAAAGGTTTCGTAAAAACAAAGCCGGCATAATCCCGCTTTCGGTCATCCTGCTGACGATCATTATTGCCCTTTTGGGCTATCTGATCACACCCGATCCCACCCCTTTTGCTAATAATCAACAACTTGATATCAGTATGCAAAAACCGGGATTTGCAGTTGCTATGCTTAATGTCAGAAAAAATGAACCCGAAATTCATACATCCCTGTTAAGAAAAATGCTGACAGGCGCTAAAAGCAACTATTATGAGGTGCCGGTCAGTTCTTACACTTTTAAAGGTGATTCAATAAATGTAACATTATTCGATCCTGAAGGTTCCGGTTTAAGACGATCATGGAATATAGCCAATGTGGTTTATCCTTTGTTGAAAAGTCCGGTAAAAAAGGACGACTCAATGATTATACATACTATTGACGGACAATTGATTTCTGTTCACACCGGAGATTTACAATCGTTGATTGAAAAACAGAACCTGCAAAAAAAACATTTTTGGCTGGGCACTGATCAATTTGGCCGTGACCTGCTCAGCCGGCTGATCATCGGATCGCGCGTCAGTATATCGGTCGGATTTATCTCGGTAGGCATTTCGCTGATTGTGGGCATACTGCTGGGATCGCTGGCCGGTTATTTTGGTGGCCGAACCGATGATGTGATTATGTGGTTTATCAATGTGGTCTGGTCTATCCCCACCTTGTTGCTGGTTATTGCCATCACCTTTGCACTGGGCAGGGGCTTCTGGCAGATTTTTATTGCCGTTGGTCTGACCATGTGGGTTGAAGTGGCCCGTGTGGTGCGCGGACAGATTATCAGCATGAGGGAGAAAGAATTTGTTGAAGCAGGCAAAGCATTGGGGTTTTCCGGATTCAGGATCATCACACGCCATATCCTTCCCAATGTGATGAGCCCCGTAATTGTTATTTCCGCTGCCAATTTTGCCGCAGCCATCCTTATTGAAGCCGGACTGAGTTTTCTCGGAATCGGCGTTCAGCCACCCATGCCGTCATGGGGAAGCATGATCAGGGAATATTACAGTTTTATTATTCTAAACTCCGCTTATCTCGCCATTATCCCCGGGGTTGCCATTGTATTGCTCGTGCTGGCATTCATGACACTCGGCAACACCCTGCGCGATGTTCTGGACGTTAAAACGTTGGAAAATTAAATGGTCTTGCTGAAAATTTTTTCTTTTCAGGGACTTCGGCTACCAATCGCTATTGTAACAAGCGCCTTTCAGGTAACTTAAACAAACACCTTTTTGCAGGCTGATCTTAAAGGCGAAGTAAATATCCATGCCGGTAAAATTGGAAATCCCCATCAACGCGCCCAGGCTTTCTGTTCCAATGGTAAAGGAATAAACCCGCAAGGCTAAGCCCACCCTGGGTTCACGATAATTATACAACGAGACGGGAACACTTACACCCAGAAAGCGGTTTTCATAACGTGGGATAACAGCAATCTGGGAAGGCCGGTACAATTGATTCAATTGATATTTTATCGGTTGTGACCACGAAGCGGCAACATAAAAGTTTTTGCTTACATGATAATCAAACTGCATACTGATCACCGTCGGCAATGCGATCCGGATACGATCGGAAGCATAAGATGCATCAGGATCACCATAAAAGGCTTTACTGTATGACTTTACGGTTTTGCTAATGCCCTGGTAATGAACTGTGTCAAATTTTTCCCAGTATAGCCCGACATTGTCAAAAGAATGCAATTCAGCATTATTTTTAAAAGTAATGCCTCCAAGATCGAGAAGGGAAATGCCAATTTTGTAAATATAATCGGAATAGGGTTTGGCACACATCTTCCGGCCACTGCCAAGATTAAATGTGGAACTTTTTTTAGTAAAAACAAAACCGAGGTCAAGTCCTACACCATATCCCTTGACAAGCGGACTCAAATTAATGTCGTCTGTTTCATAATCCAGTGGCAGAGAATAACCAAAGTCGGCATCCAGGTTGTTAAATTGAATAGTATGGGCATCATGTACAATATAATTGGCATTCCTCATGGCAACGTACATCCCTTCGTGGCCAAATAATCCTTTAACGGTAGCGCCGAAAGTAAGGCGCGAATCATATCTTTCGTAAAAATCATAAGCGTAGCTCAAATTCAGTTCCGACCAGGTCATACTGGCAAACGAATATTTTTTTTCATTGAAATTCTTCCCTTGAAAATCCTCATATTCAGGACCTTCATAAAGAAAGATGGGCATCTCATAAGGTAAGTTATTGGCTGAGTTGACTGACCGGGTGGCTGTACTCAAAGCAAATGCGTGTTTTCCGGCCTGCAACATGACCGAGGGACCCATTATTTTTATATCCCCGTAAAAGTATTTTTTATTTGTATTATCAAAATAAGTATAATCCCGATTGTACAGGAAATCACCATTGTTAACATCTATTGCGTTAGACGAGAACAATTTTCCAAAGTTAATTTCACCCGCAGGAAAATAAATCATATCATTGGAAATGGAATTACCACCCCCAATCAGATTAACATCAATAAAAACTTTTGACCCGGTTAATAACGCAGGATTCATCATGGCTCCCGAAACACCGCTGTAAGTTGAAAAAACTAACCCCAGCATTTCCTGTCCATGGGTAACATCACTAACAATCAATAAGATTAAAAGTGAAAATGTCCGGTATTTAAACTTTAAGTTCATCTTTGGTATTTTGTTATGGTTTACGAACCAATTATACAGTAAAATGTAAAAAAGAGTTACATTTAATTAGTAAAATTTTAATGAAGAACACATGGCAATAGCTTGTAAAGATAAAAAAAACCAAGAAAAAGCGATTGATTACTTTCGTTTCCTGAACCTGGCTTTGTCTTTATCGCTGTACCCATATTCATAATTCAGGCATTTTACGGGCACTACTTTCTTACAGGAGCCTTTGGCAATATTCAGCTTTATGGAGAAATAAATATCCAGTCCGTTCAGGTCTCCCAGTCCGAGATAAGTACCTATCCTTTCGGTACCGATGGTAAGAAATGCGAACCTGGCCGCAAACCCTACCCGGGGATACCTGTATTCAAACAGTGATATGGGCAGGCTGAACTCCAAATACTTTGTTTCATAGCGGGGAACTATAGAAATCTGTGCCGGCCTTCGCAAACTATGGCGGTTAAACCTTACAGGCTGTATCCAAACCAACCCAAAATATACATCCCTCAAGCGCAGGGGGTGATAATCGAACTGAAGGCTCAGGGCTGTGGGCAAGCCGATCGTAAAGCTATTGCCACGATAAGAAGCTGTGGGATCACCATAAAAAACATTACTTATCTCGCCAACAACATCGTTAACGGTACTGTAACTGATGGTGTCATAGTTAACCCAGTAAGCCGATACGTCATCATAACTATGAACCTGGGCATTGTGTGAATATTTTATCCTTCCGATATCAATTACGGACAGTCCGATTCTGTAAATATAATCTTTGAATTCCTGGCCACAAGGCTTTTCCCATCTGTTGTCATCAACATACCGGCGTTTGGTATAGATCACACCCACATCGAAGCCTATGCCGCTTCCTTTAAAAACAGGGTCATTAACCGGAAAATCATTTGTTGAATAATCAACCGGCACCGAAAATGCAGTTTCCCCGTTCAGGTTTAAAATATTCAGAACAGAATCGTTTGGGATAATATAACTGGCATTATTTATCTGCCCGTACACTCCGGCATATCCCCATAATTTCCGGGCCGTAACACCCACCGTGACCTGATCATCCATAAAATGATAGGCCTCGTAGGCATAGCTTAACCCAACCTCCATCCAGGCCTGAGTTTCCACATCTATATTATAATCGTCAAAGTTGACATTATTGACAGGCCCGTAGTCCATCCCTTCATAACCAAATACCGGCATTTCCCAGGGTATGTTGTTTGCCGACGTAAAAAATCTGAACCCGGTAGTAATGGCAAAAGCATGTTTTCCGTATTGAAACATGGCTGACGGGCCCAGAATCCTGGTATTTTGTATAGCTGATTTTTTATCACGGTTATTATAAATAAGAAAACTGTTATTTTTACTTCCGTAAACCGGAAATTTAGTATTCGGATTTAAAGCTCCCCATATTGTTAAATCAGATGCAGGTATGTATGCCATTGTATTATTAGCAAAAATATCGGCAGCAAGAAAATTGATTTCAAGATAATTTCGGGTGTTCGTCATAATGGCAGGGTTAATGATTGCACCGGTAAGCCCATTATAATTCCCGAGGGTTACACCAAACATTTCCTGGCTAATTCCCTGATTACCCCATAAAACAAAAAAACTGATGGTTAACCAGCTTAATGTTTGTTTAATCGCTTTTTTAAAAATCATTCGGGCACTTCTTACCTGTCATTAAAAATGGATTGCCAAAGTTATAATTTTACTTTAACAGACAAACTTTATACGGAATTTTATAACAACATAACCCGTTTATTTGAAAAAAATTATTTTCCTTACCGAATAAATCATTTTCCAGGAACGCAATAAACACCAAAAAGGACATCTGAAAAGTGGTCATCCTTAAAAAGAAACAGGAATAAAAAAATAGTATATTTGCCGCCCGGTGTTAAAATGTTACACCCTTGATTTTCAGGACTTGTTAATAGCGGATGTGGCGGAATTGGTAGACGCGCCAGACTTAGGATCTGGTGCCGCAAGGCATGGGGGTTCGAGTCCCTTCATCCGCACGGAGTAAGGATTAAGGACAAAAGTCCGTTTTCATTCCCGGCTCGCCGTCATCAGGCTGCCTGGAAAATATTTTTATTAATAAATACGCAAATAATTTTAAATGAACATTTCCCAGGAAAACAATGGCGAACTCACAGCCACAATTCACATCAACCTTGGTGAGGAAGACTACATCGAATCGGTAAATAAACAACTTGCCGAGTACAAAAAAAAGACCAATATGCCCGGTTTCAGACCCGGCAAAGTCCCCCTGGGGTTGGTAAAAAAAATGGTTGGCAAAAATATTCTTGCCGAAGAAATAAACAAAAAGGTCTCTGATGCATTGAACAGCTATATTGTGGACAACAATATCAATGTGCTGGGTTATCCTTTGCCAAATAAAGAAAAAACCACACCCCTTGATTTTGATCACCAAAAAGATTTTGATTTTTATTTTGATATTGGTATTGCCCCCGAATTTGAGTTTACCCTTTCCGACAATATAGAAGTTCCTTATTATAAAATAAAAGCAAGTAAGGAAGATGTTGAAAAAGCAATTGAAGACATGAAAGTAAGGTTTGCAACCGAAGAATATCCTGAAAAAGCAGAAGAAACCGACGGGTTGCAGGGTATTTTTTCCGAACTTGATGCAGAAGGCAACCTTGTTGAAGATGGTATCGGCAAGAAATCTTATTTTAAAATTAACGACATCAAATTAACGACAATTATCAGTAAGTTTACAGGCAAAGGCAATGGCGATACGGTTGATTTCAATCCGATGAAGGCATTTGAGGATGAATCAAAAGTTATGTCCCTTTTAAACCTTCAGGACAAGCAGGAAGACAAATTATCAACCGATTATCGTTTTACAATTGAAAAAGTTGTCCGTTCAACAAATGCTGAACCCGGTGAAGAATTATATAATAAAGTATATCCCGGCCAGGACATTAAAACCGAAGAGGACTTTAAAAATAAGATAGCTGAAGAAATAGAAAAGCACTATGCAACCGATGCCGACAACCAGTTAATAAACGATGCCATTGATGTATTCATCAAAACAACCGACTTGCCTATACCCGATGATTTTATGAAACGCTGGCTGGTGGAAAGCAATGACGGTAAAATTACAGTCGAACAAGTTGAAGAACAATATGAAAGTTATGGAAAAACCATCCGTTGGTCACTTATCGAAAGCAAACTTGTTACTATTTATGGAGAGAAGGCATCGGTGTCTGACGAAGACATTCGCAGTGAAGTAAGAAAATATTTTGTAACCCCCGGTGAAGAATACAAACCCAACCCACAGGTTGAAGAAGTCATCAGCAACATTTTATCAAACCCGGAAGAAAAACAACGCATTTACAATTCATTACAGAACCAGAAACTTTCCAAATTATTCAAAGAAAATTTAGGGTTAAAAGAAAAGGAAGTAACTTCGGAAAAATTTATTGAAATCGTATCAAATACAAAATAACATTCAAATGAACAGTAGCAAAGAATTCAGGCATTACGCCGTTAAACACTATGGAATAAGTAGTTTGACACTTGACAAATACAATTCAGCCTATGGCAATTATATCTCTCCAACCATTATTGAGGAACGTCAGATGAACGTTGCCCAGATGGATGTTTTTTCAAGGCTGATGATGGACAGGATCATTTTCCTCGGCGTTCCCATTGACGATTATGTTGCCAACATTATCCAGGCTCAGTTGTTGTTCCTTGAGTCGAATGATCCGAGCCACGATATCCAGATATACCTGAACACACCCGGTGGTTCGGTTTATGCAGGTCTGGGCATATACGACACCATGCAATATCTTAAACCCGACATTGCTACAATCTGTACCGGTATGGCTGCATCAATGGGTGCCATTTTGTTGTGTGCAGGTGCAGAAGGCAAGCGGACTGCCCTCAGACATGCCAGGGTGTTGATACATCAACCCATGGGCGGTGCACAGGGGCAAGCTTCGGATATTGAAATTACCGCACGTGAGATCCAGAAATTAAAAAAAGAACTTTACGAGATCATTTCAAAACATTCAAAGCAACCGTATAAAAAAATATGGAAAGATTCCGACCGTGATTACTGGATGACTGCAACAGAAGCCAAAGATTACGGCATGATTGACGAGGTATTGTTAAAGCATGAATAATCAGGTTGGACATCGTATCTAATAAATAATCATTATCCATGGCCGGGAAAAAAGAAATTAAAAAAGAAGAACATTGTTCATTTTGCGGACGGCCCAAGTCCGAAACCCGAATCCTGGTTTCAGGCCTTGAGGCTCAAATCTGCGATCATTGCATCGAACAGGCAAAGCTAATCCTGGATGAAGAGACCACAGGCCAGTTTCAACCGCCAGATTATCAAAAATCGGTTCTGAAACCTGCCGAGATCAAGGAATTTCTCGACCGGTACGTCATCGGACAGGACGAAGCTAAAAAAGTACTGGCCGTAGCCGTTTACAACCACTACAAACGCATCAGCCAGAAAATGGATGATAATGAAGTGGAAATTGAAAAATCAAACATCGTATTGGTTGGCGAAACCGGAACAGGAAAAACGTTACTGGCCAGGACAATAGCCAGGATGCTGCACGTACCCTTTGCCATTGCCGATGCAACGGTACTTACCGAAGCGGGGTATGTTGGCGAAGATGTGGAGAGTATTCTTACCCGGCTGTTGCAGGCCGCCGATTACAATGTGGCTGCTGCCGAAAAAGGGATTATTTTTATTGATGAACTGGATAAGATCGCACGCAAAAGTGATAACCCTTCCATCACCCGTGATGTTTCCGGCGAAGGTGTTCAGCAAGCCTTGCTGAAATTGCTGGAAGGGAGCGAAGTAAATGTTCCCCCGCAGGGTGGCCGGAAACACCCGGAACAAAAAATGATTGCCGTCAACACCAAAAATATCCTGTTTATTGCCGGCGGCGCTTTCCACGGGATAGAACGTCATATTGCCGCCCGCCTGCGCACCAACATAGTGGGCTACTCGTTTGCCGGTATTAATGACGATCAGGTGGACAAAGACCACCTGCTTCAGTATATTGCCCCCGCCGATCTGAAAAATTTCGGGCTTATCCCGGAGATTGTGGGAAGGCTACCCGTTCTGACTTACCTCAATCCCTTATCCAGGGAAATCATGAGAAGGATACTGGTTGAACCGAAAAATGCACTGACAAAACAATTTGTCAAGCTTTTCGATATGGATAATATTGAATTGAGTTTTTCAGATAATGCGCTTGACTTCATTGTTGATAAATCCATTGAATTCAAGCTGGGTGCCAGGGGGTTAAGGTCAATCATCGAGGCGATAATGATTGATGCTATGTTTGAACTGCCTTCAAAAAAGAAGATCAAAAAACTCATGGTGACCCTTGATTATGCTACCGGCAAATTCGAAAAAGCCAACGTCAGCAAATTAAAAACCGCAGTTTAGCACTATTTTTGTTCAGGACTTATCTGATAAGAAGTGCTGAAAATGAAGAAAAGGCTGTTGATATTTGTTTTCTTTACGTTTTCCACGTCATTTATATTTGCCCAGGAAATCTCCGGTGTTGTGGTCAGGGCAACGATAATTAACGGGGATACGATACCGGTTGTCGGACTCAAAGAAATCGAGATTTATTCCCTTGCCATTCCCAAAACAAAACAAAAACAACGCAGGCTTACCCGGCTGGTCAAGAATGTGAAAAAGGTTTATCCTTATGCAAAACTGGCAGGTATTCAACTTCGAAAATATGAATCGCAGCTTGCTGAAGCAAAAAGCGACAGGGAACGGCGGAAGATCATGAAAAAGGCCGAGGCGGAGATCAAAAAAAAATACGGCGGCGATTTGAAGAAACTTACTTTTTCACAAGGCAAAATCCTGATCAAGCTCATTGACCGCGAAACCGGTGAATCTTCTTATGATCTTGTTGGCGATCTCAGAGGTTACTTTACCGCTTTTTTTTACCAGGCATTTGCCAGAATCTGGGGCTATAACCTGAAAACAAAATATGACCCCAAAGGGGAAGACCGGCAAATAGAAATAATTGTAAGGATGATTAAAAGAGGGCAGATTTGATGGTTCAATTGTTTTATGGCTCCATGGTTCGATGGCACAACGGAATTGAACTAACCCCCTAATCCTAAAACCCAAAAATAAAAAATTCAAAAACCATTCCACCCTTTCATCATCCCACTATTTCCCCCTGCCCTGAACAACAATCAGGACGGTATAGATGAGTATTTTAAAATCCATGGCCAATGACATGTTTTCGATATAAAGAATATCGTACTTCAAACGTTTGACCATTTCATCCAATGTGGAAGCATATCCGAATTTCACCTGCCCCCAGGATGTAATTCCCGGTTTTACTTTTAGTAAAAGACGATAATGCGGGGCACGTTTCACAATCTGATCAATATAAAACTGCCTTTCAGGACGTGGGCCAACCAGCGACATCTGACCGATCATTACGGTATAAAACTGGGGTATCTCGTCCAGCCTTACTTTGCGGATAAAAGAACCGAAAGGTGTAATCCGCGGATCATTATCCGATGAAAGCTGCGGCCCGTTTTTTTCAGCATCGGAAACCATCGAACGAAACTTATACATCGTAAAAAGCTTACCCCCTTTTCCAACCCGCTCCTGGCCATAAAGAACAGGTCCAGGTGACGATAGCTTTACCCCAACCGCAGTGAAAAAATAAAAAGGGATTAGCAGGATCATGGCGATAATGGATGCCACAACATCAATCAGGCGTTTAATTGATTGTTGCCATATCGGCATCAAATCGGGGGAAATTTCAATAAGCGGCGTATGGAAAATACCCGATACCTTTACAGAACCAAAAATAATATCCTGCATCAAAGGAATGACTTTAATGATTACATTGGTCGTTTCCAGTTCGGTGATGATGCGTTCGATAGTATCAATTTCCGATCTTTCGATTGCAATAATTACCTCCTCAACCTTATACTCGCCAATCAAGCGGTTCAGGTCCTTGTACTTACCCAGTCGGGGCATAAATTTTTCAACCTTGAAATCTTTATGATCGTTTACGTTGACAAATCCCACGAACCTGTTTCCCGAAGATATTTCCTCATTAATTATATCGTTATAAACTTTGACAGCATTTCCGTTACTCCCCACAACCAGCGTATTATACCCAATCTTTCCACTATGTATTTTTCTAACAGTCAGGGTAGTAAGTGTCAGCCGGAAAGAATAAGTAAAGATAAACTGTAACAGGAAAAGCACAATAAATGACTGGTAGTACGACCGATAAGTAACGATGAAGTCGTCCAGGATGAGTACAAAAAATATAATGGTGACCCCGATGAGCGTAATAATTAACGTCTGCCCAAGTTCTTTTAACCGCGATTTACGGTAAATGCGGCGATAGGAACCAATCATCAGGTAAAGGACAAGCCAAAATACCGGAATAATAAGTATCCCCAGCCAAAAACGGTTATCATCGGTAACCCGGTCAAAATGACTGAAGATATAAGGGTCTTCGGTATATTTTCTAAATATATAGAAAAGCATCCAGGCGATAAATGCCGATAGCCAGTCGAGAATAACATACCTGGTAACTTGTAGCCGTTTATTCATTTTTACTATAGTGAACGATAAATCATTTTAATGTTATCAAGATAAATGGTTGCCGATTGTTTTCCCAATTCAAGCCCTGCTTCTATCAGCACTTTGAATCCTGAGGCATTGGGGTGCAGCGACAGGTTCGGTCCCAGGTTAATGTAAATCTTGTTCCACTCCGGTGAATGGGCCATGATAACCAAAGGCACCTTTATGATTTGATTTCCTTCCTGTATCAGCAAACCGGCATTAAATACATTATCTGTTTTATAATTCAGTTCGAGCATCGTTGGAGACCCTTGTTTTGGCATGGGATAAAAATCATACGAAACGGCACTGTAAACGGGCCTGTCTTCAGTAAGATGAACCACACCCGAATATTTTGAAGTGGGCGTAATAAAGGCACCTTCCCGGGTACGGACAATAACCGTATCACTAATACTGGTCTCATCAATGGTTAAACCTGACTGTTCAAAATCTTCCATCCAGGCAAAAGTCAGTCCCGGATAATAGGTGGTAACCATATTACCGGGAATCTGCATACTATCTTCGTAAAATTCAAAATCTTCATAGTTGATGGGCAAATAAAAAGGATAAGGCACTCGTGTACTGGATATTCCGTTCAACTTAATGCCTGCCTTCAGTTGAAGTTTATGTTTTCCTCTGGCCAAAACCGGGAATAAAGCCGGCAACTCAAAAACCCCGATGAGATTATCATCCAGATAGGCCCATACATCGGTGATCTTATGTGAATCGGAACCCTGATCAGGATAATATGTCTCTAGGTTAATAGAGTCAATCTTCAGGTAAGCAGGCACCGTTTGATCGCCTTCAAATTTGTAGCAACCATTAAAGGATAATGTCAGTAAACTCAAAATACCCAATATTCCCAGTTTGTTTACGATTTTCCCCCGCCTCAATTTCCTCAACAATTTTAATAGTTTTTAAACGAAAGATTAATAATGATATTGTAAATGTTTAAATCTTCTTACAGATTATTTGATGATGAGTTGATTTTATCAATAATCATACCAGCAACTTTTAATGCCTGGTATCCGTCATCCATGCTAACCATTGGCGTTGTATTATTCAAAATTGAGTAGTAAAAACTACTCAGTTCGTCGCGGATGGCATTGGTTTCATGAATTGCAGGTTTTTCAAAATAAATTCGTCGCTTTTTTTGATTATTGCCCGGGTCAATAATCATGGCAAAAGGATCATCCGGTACTTCATCCAACTTTTCCATCCGCACAATATCAGCCGTTTTTTCAAGAAAATCCACCGTGATGTAAGCATCTTTCTGAAAGAACCTTGTTTTGCGCATATTTTTCAATGATATCCTGCTGGCCGTAAGGTTAGCCACCGCACCGTTGATGAATTCAAGGCGGGCATTGGCAATATCAGGTGTATCGCTTACAACATTTACACCACTGGCATGAATCTTTAGAATGTTTGATTTCACCACGCTCAGCACAATATCAATATCATGGATCATTAAATCCAGGATGACGGGCACATCCGTACCGCGCGGGTTAAACTCGCTAAGGCGGTGTGCTTCAATAAACATGGGCCTGCCCAAAGAAGCCCTCACGGCAGTAAACGCGGGATTAAACCTTTCAACATGGCCTACCTGCACCTTTACCCCTGCTTCCGATGAAAGCTCAATCAATTGTAAAGCCTCGTCAGGTGTAGCCACTACAGGTTTCTCAATAAACACATGCTTTCCTTTTTTAATGGCCTCCGCGGCACAGGCAAAATGCGATACGGTAGGGGTAACAATATCCACAACATCTACTGCGTCAATCAATGCGGATACCCCGTCATATTCTTTCATCCCAAACTCCCGGATGGCTTCCACCGATTTTTCAGTGTCAGGATCGTAAAATCCCATCAACTCATAATCTCCAATCATACGGATACACTTTACGTGTACCTTACCGAGATGTCCGACACCCAAAACACCGATTTTCAGCATACCGAAAAATTTTGCGCAAAGGTAATTTATTAAACATTCTGTTTCCTGATAAATGAAAGAAGAATAACTTTATTTAAAAGGCTTTATCAATTTCATGAAAACGGTTGAGCATTATTTATAATTTAGCAACCGGCAAAAATGAATGATTCATATCGTCATAAAGGTTTAAGATTACGCCTCGTCGAATCCATAAAAAGAAAAGGGATTACCGACGAAAAGGTGCTGAATGCCATGTCTGCCGTGCCCCGCCATTTGTTTCTTGATTCTTCATTTCTTGAGTTTGCCTACGAAGACAAGCCATTTCCCATCGGTTCGGGCCAAACCATATCGCAACCTTACACCGTGGCATTCCAAACTCAATTGTTAACAGTGAAAAAGGGGGATAAAATATTGGAGATTGGAACAGGGTCGGGATACCAGGCAAGCATCCTGGCTGAAATGGGAGCCAAAGTCTATACTGTGGAACGGCAAAGGAAACTTTATGAAAGGACAAAATCCTTCCTGCCAACAATAGGATACGGATCGGTGAAATGCTTTTACGGTGACGGAACGAAGGGGTTGCCTGCTTTTACACCTTATGATAAAATCCTGATAACTGCGGCTGCCCCCGATATCCCGGAATTGCTTATTGAGCAGCTAAAACCCGGTGGAACCCTTGTTGTGCCCCTCGGTGGCAGCAATCTGCAAACCATGATCAGACTGAAGAAAAAGGAAAACGGGAACCTGGAACAAGAAAGATTCGGGGCATTTCGTTTTGTCCCCCTGTTGAAAAACAAAGCCGATGACTAACCCGGAAATTTTATAAGAGAAGGATCAGAACCCTGAAAGGGTTCAACAGCAACATTTTAAATCATATTTAACTCTTTCAGGATTCTGGTTTAAGGGGCTATGTTATCCCCAAATAAAATTCGGGGATATTTACATTTAACCACTTCGTGGTTTTAAATAATTTTTTCAGCAGACTTTAGCTATTTTACTTTATTCTTCAAAACATTCGTGATGTGGGACAGTTTCTCTTCCAAAGTCAGTTCCCCGTCAATCCAATGAATTTTTACCCCGTTTTTTTCCATCCTCCTGAACCAGGTCATTTGCCGTTTGGCAAACTGGTGAATAGCTGTGTTCAGCAACCTGAACATTTCATCATAGCTTAAGTCGCCGGTGATGTGTTGTGTAACATATCGGTATTCCAGTCCATAAAAGGCAAGCTGTCCGGGCATCAAACCGGATTTTAACAACCGTTCCACTTCATCCGTCAGCCCGTTTTCAAGGCGGCCTTTAAGCCGCCGCGTGATCCTTTCCCTGATGTCAGGACGTTCAAAACGGATACCAAAATTAACAGAGTTGATTGCGGGTAGTTTAATCTTTTTTCCCCGACTGCTTTTTTCGTATTCACCGATTTCAATTGTGCGGATGGTACGGTTACGATCGGTTATATTTGTTGTATTATGTAAACTGCCGTACTGTTTCAGCATTTCAATCAGTTTTTCCTGAGGCAATTTCACCAACCTGCTCCTTAACTCATTATTCTCAGGCACTTCGGTCATTTTATAGGCCCTGAGTATGGCATCCAGATAAAGCCCGGTTCCCCCGCACAATAAAGGTATATTTCCTTTGCTTTTTATCAGGTTGAATGCATGAACGAAATCCTTTTGAAACTCAAACACATTGTACTCATATCCCGGATCAACAATGTCCACCAAATGATGAGGGATCAAACGCCCATCCACAATATAATCATTCAGGTCTTTACCTGTTCCAATATCCATTCCGCGATATACCTGTCTGGAGTCGGCACTGATGATTTCCCCCCCGATACTATCGGCAAGTTTTGCAGCCAGTTGGGTTTTTCCTGTTGCCGTGGGGCCGAGGATGGTGATCATATTATTCATAACATGCAAAGGTCAGTAAATTATTTGTACCTTAGCAAAAGGTAAGAAGGCAACCCGCCATTTTAAAAAACAAAATATTGAAAGCCATAAAAATAAACTCCTGGAACGAATTTCAAAACATCATTGCCGGTGACGAGTACCGCAGTTGGGCATTCCGGGGCCAGGCCGATACGGAATGGAAACTTGAATCAACACTTAGCCGGTATTTGAAAGATTACAATGTTTTCCGTCAGGTATGGGACAAACAGGAGCGCAGGATATTCAGGATATTCAAAAGGAAAGCCCACCAGTTCCTCAGTCATCTGCCCAAAGATGATGATGCTTTTGAATGGCTTTCGACCATGAAACATCACGGTGCGCCCACGCGGCTGCTCGATTTTACCTGGTCGCCCTATGTTGCCGCTTTTTTTGCATTGGAACATGCCCGTAAAAATGCTGCAATCTGGGCCATCTATCCCCCCGGTCTTAAATTCAAACAATCGTTTCCCAATCTGGACATACAAGATAGCATCCATGATAATATCGGGCTGTGGAAACAGGATAATTATGAAAAGTATTATCTCAAGAACAAATACGATTTTGTAACACAGGGAGAGCCTTACAGGATGAACCGGAGACTGATTGCACAATCGGGAACTTTTATTGTCCCTTCAAGGATTGACAAAACCGTAGAAGAAATAATTACCCATACGGTGGGCAAAGAAAAATCACTGGTCAAATTTGAACTGGAAACTTCTGTTTTGCGGCATCACACCCTGCGCGAATTGTACAATATGAATATAACCAATGCAACGCTTTTTCCCGACTTGGACGGATTGGCCAGATCCATGGCGTTGGAATATGAATTTCACTATGCTTTTGACCCCATTACCGGCAAAAAAATTGCCGGGTTTGAATAAGAACATCTTTTACATAATTTCCCTTCAATAAAAATTATCGAGCCGTTAATCCCTGTTTATCTCCGGATGTGTCAAAGAATGTAACATCTGTATCATTTTTGGTAACAACAGTGTTAGCCACCTTGTGGCTTTGCACTTTATCTTTGTATCATTAAATAAACCGGGATTTGAATCATAAAAAAATAAAATGACACGCATGGAAGCTTTGATTATGAAGTGGATCATTTTACATAATAATCTAATATCGCCCGAAATTCACTATATGAACCCGGTTACTATTTTCACTGCTGTGGCAACCTATACCACAAACTAAACTCCACTCACCCTTTTTAATAGGGAACTTGTCAATTTCATCCTGCCCGCTCTCCTAAAGCGGGCAGGTGTTTTTTCGGGAAATAAAAACCAGGAAAAGAGTTATCTCAACGCATCAAATTTCTTTCTCATCAACATTTCTTCATGAAAAAGAAAATCCCTTATTACATTCAGCCCCGAAATAGTGGTCCGTTCAAAATCCAGTTCGCTAAGTTCCATCTTTACCTGTTCCGGCAAACGTCCTTTCCAGAAACGATCAAGATATTCGGCCAAAACCTTTCCTGAACCCCCATCCTGTTTCTTGTAATCCGCCCGCAAAAACTGAAGGATTCTCAGTGCGTCGGTTTTTCCGGTACAGGCGCGGATAAAATTTTCAGGGTCTTTGTAATTTTTCCTCAGTATTCCCCATAAATCATCCAAGTTAAACCGGTTTTTTAAGAAATCATCCATCGGGGATTCAAAATCCTTTTTAAATAAACCGGGGAAAAGCGCAAATGTCTGTCCCACTTTATCAAAGGATGAGTAATGATAAAAAGGATAATTATCCCAATGGCCACGCTGTCCTTTTAATAATGCGGGACCGGTACCAAAGATCACCCTTTCTGAAAACCGGGAAGAGGGATAAGCCACCGTATCAGCCCATAAACCTACTTTACCCGCCTTTGCCAGTTTTTGTAAAAAATAGAAATCTTCGCCGCTTTTTACAGGGGTCAGCCCACCGGTTTTTTTATATGCCCACACAGGAAAAGCCATTGCCGAGCCCAGGGCCGTAAAAGCATACGGATTTTTAATGCGCAACATGTTGAGCAAATAATACCGCATATAAATCTCATACCGCAAAATCAAACGGTCGGTTCCGTTGCCGGCAAGTTTATGATAATAAGGTAGCGCCAGTCCGAAAAGATCCGGTTTTGAATTAAATTGCCCACAAACCGCTGTGAGGTAATTTTCAGAATAACGGGTATCGGCATCCATGCTCACGATCAAATCATAATCGTCTGCCCGTTCGGAAATAAAATCCATTGCCGTTTTCCTTGCGCTGCCCACACCACCCTTTTTTTCAGGCCACCCTTTGCCTTTCGACGATTTATCAATCAGGGTTATGTTCATCGTTGTTACCCGCTGCAAATATTCAAGGCTCTTTTGATTATCCCCGCACCATACCTGTTTATCGGGATCATCCCACCAGTGTTCAAAATTATTGACACAAACAACCAAATGAAATTCAGGAGCGTCCTGCCTGACAAGGTATTTCATCAGAAGCGATAAATTTTCCGATTCATTCAAGACGGGGAGTGCAATATAGACAATTGGCTTTCGCTTCATTTGATGCAAATTATGCAAAAATCCAGTGAAAACATTGAATAATGACAGGCATCTGAAAAATTATACATATTTTTGACATTATTCATAACTGTTCTAAATAATTTACTATGATTGAAAACCTCATAATCAATGCACTGCCCAATCATTTAAAACCGTTTATTATTGACCAGGACTATTCCAGGTATTCTCCACAGAATCAGGCTGTCTGGCGATATGTGATGCGACAGAACATTCATTATCTTGGAAAAACGGCCCATTGTTCCTATTTAGACGGACTAAAAAAAACAGGTATTTCCATTGATCATATTCCAGATATGGAGGAGATGAACCGTATCCTGAAAAAGATCGGCTGGGCAGCGGTAACCGTTGACGGATTTATCCCACCGGCTGCTTTTATGGAGTTTCAAAAACACAAAGTCCTGGTGATTGCCGCTGACATCCGTTCGGTCAATCAGGTGGAATATACCCCCGCGCCCGATATTATCCATGAAGCAGCAGGCCACGCACCCATCATAGCCGATCCCGAATATGCCGCTTATTTACAACATTTCGGCGAGATCGGCTCCAAAGCCTTCTCCTCAAAAAAGGATTACGGACTTTACAAAATCATCAGGCATTTATCCATCCTGAAAGCTGACCCGTTAACCCCCGCCGGGAAAATCCGGGAAGCCGAAGCATACCTGGAAGACGTAAGCAACAATATGGGTACGCCTTCGGAGATGGCCTTGATAAGAAACCTGCACTGGTGGACCGTGGAATACGGATTGATCGGAAATTTGAAAAACCCGAAAATTTATGGTGCGGGCCTGTTGTCATCCATTGGTGAAAGTAAAAGTGTATTGCAGGATGAGGTGATCAAATTACCCTATACCGTGGATGCAATGAATTATGACTTCGACATTACCAAACCGCAACCCCGGCTTTTTGTCACCCCTGATTTTAAACATTTGAATACGGTTCTTGATGAATTTTCCGGCCGGATGGCCCTTCGCACGGGAGGCATCGAAGGCATGATGAAAGCCATAGAATCGGAAAACACGGCCACAGTGGTTTATTCTTCGGGATTGCAGGTTTCGGGTACTTTTTCCAATATCCTTGTCAACGAGGGGGCCGCCATTTATTTGAACACAACAGGCCCCACTGCACTGAATTATAAAGATAAAATGCTTGAAGGCCATTCAAAGGATCATCATGCTGACGGTTTCGGATCACCCGTAGGAAAGATAAAAGGATCGTTAAAACCCACGAGATTTCTGAATGACCGTGACCTGGATCGGCTCGGAATTAAAATTGGCAATAAATCGAAATTCCGTTTTGAATCCGGAATCACCGTGGAAGGCACATTGCACCACAAAACAAGGAAAAACGGCACATTACTGATCATGACGTTTAGCGAATGCATTGTAAAATATAAAGATAAAACCCTTTTTCATCCCGGTTGGGGCCTGTACGATTTGACCGTTGGCGAAAATATCATTTCGGTTTTCAGCGGGCCGGCCGATGCGGAAGGTTTTGGTTTGCAATATTTGCCGCCGGAAGAAAAAACACATGTTGTGAAATACGATGACAAGACATTGGCATTGAACAGATTATATGCACGGGTAAGGGAAATCAGGGATGATGGAAAAAACATGGACGGGTTACTGCCTGTTTTTAATTCTCTGAAAGAAGGCAACAATGAGGATTGGCTGCTGCCGGTGGAAATCCTTGAGATCATCAGGTACAATAAAATCAATGGCGGACTGGGGAAAAGAATAATTACCCATCTGGAAAAATTAAAAAAGGAAAATCCGCATTTAAAAAACCTGATAGAAAACGGCATATCTTTGGCGTAGTTCCGGCGGATTTATCTGCCACAAATGTACCGGCGGATTTATCCGCCGGAAAGATAACGGGTTGCACAAAGCATAAACATGATACCTGCAACATCAAACATAAAATCATCAGAATTGTTTACCAACCGCGACATAGCCGACTATTACAATCAAACCCTGAACCATTATCAAAAATGGTGGAAGCTCGACCGTGCCCTGGCCGTTCATTACGGGTACTGGGACAGCGGGACAAAGAACATTGTTCATGCTCTGAAGAACACCAATAAAATGCTTCTGGAAATGGCCGGTGTTAAAAAAGAAGACAAGGTACTTGATGCCGGATGCGGCGTTGGCGGCTCTGCCTTTTATCTTGCCAAAACCTGTGAAGCAAAAGTTACGGGCATCACACTCAGTGAAAAACAACTGGAATATGCCAACCGGAAACGGGATGAACTAAACCTTCAAAAACTTGTTGATTTCAAACTGGAAGATTATAACGCCACATCCTTTGAAAACAACACATTCGACCTTGTCTGGGCCATTGAGAGCATCACTTCGGCCCCTGACAAAAGGGCTTTTGCAAAAGAATCTTTCCGCCTGCTGAAACCGGGTGGGAAATTGATCATTGCCGATTATTTCCGGACACAGGATGCTCCGCCAGATAAGGATAAATTACTTGAGCAATGGCAGAACTGCTGGGGGTTGGCAGATATTATGACGTTGAAAGATTAT
Organism: uncultured Bacteroidia bacterium; assembly: GCA_913009755.1. Lineage (GTDB taxonomy): Bacteria > Bacteroidota > Bacteroidia > Bacteroidales > F082 > JAADID01. The sequence goes on along the minus strand of CAJVWU010000014.1, from coordinate 17,835 downwards.
TTTATGCCCTTTGAAAATGAAGGTCTTTTTCCTGTGGACAAAAAAGACATCACCCGTAATATTTACCATTCATCGGCTTTAATGTACAGGTATTACCTGTTGGGGCTACTTCCATCGGTCATTTATAACAGTTTGCACAATACCAGCCGTTTTGCCAGGACACATTATAAATCGGGGAAATACCAGTATAAGGCATTAAAAAGAGGGTTGTGGGAGTATTGGATTATTCTTTTTCAGAAAAGGCAGTGATAAAAGCGGAGTAACTAAATTGATATGAAATCATGCGGCAATGCCCAACCGGCGGAAAGTCAGGGCTCCTGTTGGGCCCCGCCGGGAGCCAGGCCACCGGGCGGGACAAACTACCTTAACCCGCGGGGTCGGTTGCCGGGTGACTTTTTGCCCATTGATGAATCAATGGGCTATGGGTTCGTTTATCCCTCCGGGATATGGAGGCTTCCCGAAGGGAAAGCATGAAATTTGAGCTGCGGGATTCATCCCGTGGCGACGGCAGGATTTATTTTCGACCTGCCGGGAATTAATCTATCCGGCAGGTCAGGGATGATAATCGTTTTAAATAGAATCATCCGAAGCCATCAACCATTTCAGGGCGATCCGGGCTTTACCCGAATTAATTAAAGATTGTACGTGCCTGTGCAGTTGTTTCAGGTTATTTTGCAGTTCCCGGAACTCAGGCGTATTTTTCATTTTCTTTATTTCTTGCGGTGAAGGCAGTTTTTCCAGGTTTCCCAGTTGTCCCAGGTCGTTTCCGGTAAGCACCTTACTTAATCTAACTGATTCAGGCAGGCTGTCAACACCTATCCCGAGTGTAGTCAGGAGTTTGGGGATTTCAAATTTGGCATCGCCCGATGTGCGTACATAAAAATCCCCGCCCAGGCGTCCTACCAAATCAAGTTTATCAGGATTAATCATGCCGTTTTTATCAAGGACGGTTTCATCAAGATGGATAAACACGATTTCGCAGACCACAAGGTTTGCCGATCCTGCCTGTCCGCCGGTTTCTATCACTTCCCGCACGTTGCACTCAAATTGTAATGGGGATTCTTTCACCCGGAAAGGTCTCACTTTCAGGCTTTCTATCGGGGTAAATCCCGCCTTGACAAATTCATTAACCCCTTTTGGGTATTCCGTACTGGAAAGGCTCATCTGATGAACCATATTGTAGGTTACGGCATTGAGGACCACTTCGGGGACTTCCTTTATGTTTTCAAGGGTGTGTTTTGTTGTATTGTCACGGCCACGGCGCGAAGGGGAAAAGATCAGCGTGGAAGGATTTACCCCAAAAGCATTATAAAAGCTGAAAGGGGAAAGATTTGGATTGCCCTCGCTATCAATCGTGCTGGCAAAGGCGATAGGCCGGGGAGCCACGCCTCCCAGGAGGAGCTTGTGCAGGTTTTGGTTACCCAGGTCTTTTGGATCAATTTGTTTCATTACGTTTTTCTTTTTGACAGGAACTCATGCAGTGGGGCAACGACCGCAACGATTTTATTTAATCGTTAAAATCTGTATATCTACCATTGTTGGTGTCCTCAACAACAAGGTAATCTAATTATGTAGCCGGCAAAATCTTAACAACAGCGTCACCAAAGCCCACCCTCACATCTTCATTTTCAGCATACCCCCTCATGATTACGGTATCGTTATCCTCCAGGAATTTTCTTTCGGAACCGTCTTTCATCTTGATGGGTTTTTCACCTCGCCACGACAATTCCAGCATTGAACCGTAAGAGTCGGGCGTCGGGCCTGAAATGGTTCCCGAAGCACACATATCACCCACATTCATATTACAGCCGTTTACTGTATGATGGGCCAGTTGCTGTGCCATGTTCCAATACATGTATTTGAAATTGGAACGGGTGACCTGTGTTTCTTCGCCATTTCCGGGTTTGATGAACACGTCAAGACTGATATCAAAATTTTTTTTTCCCGAATATTGAAGATAGGGCAACACCGGCGGATCCTGTTCCGGCCCTTCAACCCTGAAAGGCTCCAGGGCTTCGAGGGTGACAATCCACGGGGAAATGACCGATCCGAAATTTTTCGATAGAAAAGGGCCTAACGGCACATATTCCCATTTCTGAATGTCGCGGGCTGACAAGTCGTTAAACAGCACCAGACCAAAAATGGCATCTTCAGCTTCTTCAACCGGAATTGACTCGCCGAGCTCTGTTTTTTTACCGGTTATGAAAGCCACTTCCAGTTCAAAATCGAGCAAACGGGTAGGCCCGAAAACGGGCTTTTTGGCATCCGCAGGCATTGTCTGTCCCTTTGGACTATGGATTTGGGCATCCGAAACCACGATGGACGAACTGCGTCCGTGATAGGCCACAGGAATATGTTTCCAGTTGGGAAGCAACGCATTTTTTGGGTCGCGGAACATTTTCCCCACATTGGTGGCATGCTCAATGCTGGAATAAAAATCGGTATAGTCCCCAACAAATACCGGCATCATCATTTCCACTTCGTCAATGGGGAAGGTGACTAGATTTGCTGCCTCTTCTATTCCCTGCAACTCATCATTGTCAATGCTGAATAATTCTGATATCCGTTCCCTGACAACCGACCCTGTTGATTTTCCCAAAGCAATAAAATCGTTAAGCACGGGGGAATAAAACACGCTCATGTCCGGAATATCCAGGTTGTCGAAAAATCCGAAATCGCAAAGTACCGACAGATCAATTGCTGTATTGCCAATCCGAGTGGCCGGCCTGGGAGTTTCACCTTCAGGTTTAATGATCCCGAATGGGATGTTCTGTATGGGAAAATCACTGTCTTCCGGTACGTCTATCCAGGACCGGAATTCAGGATTGTTTGCTTTTATCATAAGATAGTTAGGTTTATATTTGTTTATTAAAGTGTACCCCGCAAGGATTGTTCATGCTCAATGGATTCAAACAAGGCCTGGAAGTTTCCTTTTCCGAAAGATTTTGCCCCTTTGCGTTGTATGACCTCAAAGAAAAAAGTCGGCCTGTCCTGCACGGGCTTGGTAAACAATTGAAGGAGATAACCATCTTTATCCCTGTCAATTAATATTTTCAGGCCTTTCAACGTTTCCATGTTTTCTTCTATCTCCCCTACCCTTTCGGTTACTGTATCATAATAGGTTTCAGGAACATAAAGGAAATCAACGCCCCGATTGCGTTGTTGCTTTATTGTCGCCACAATATCATCGGTTGCCATGGCAACATGTTGAGTCCCCGCTCCGATATAAAAATCAAGATACTCTTCTATTTGTGAACGTTTCAAACCATTGGCCGGTTCGTTAATCGGAAACTTGATGCGCAGGTTGTCGCTGGCCATGACCTTACTTTTCAAGGCGGTAAATTCGGTGGAAATATCTTTGTCATCAAACGAGACCAACTGGTCAAAGCCCATCACCGTCCGGTAAAATTCAGCCACCTGGTCCATTTCGCCCCAGCCCACATTACCAACAATATGGTCAACATACATCAGCCCCGTATTTTCCGGTTTGTATTCGGGATTCCACTCCGTGAAGCCCGGAAGGAAAGGCCCGTTGTAATTTTTCCTTTCCACAAATATATGAACCGTTTCAGCATAAGTTTTTATGCCGGAAAGCACCACTTCGCCGTGTTCATCGCTGATATCATAAGGTTCAATATAAGAGGTGGCTCCTTTGGCAACCGTATCTTCATGAGATTTGCGTGCATCATCCACCCACAGGGCAATAACTTTAACGCCATCGCCATGCATCCGTTGATGCTCTGCAACAGGGGAATCGGGGGTTAGGGCTGCCGTGAGCACAAAAGTGATCTTATTCTGTCGCAGAACATACGAAGTCCGGTCTTTCAGCCCGGTTTCAAGCCCTGCATAAGCCACCGGCTGAAACCCGAATGCCGACTGATAAAAATGAGCGGCTTGTTTGGCATTGCCCACATAAAATTCAACGTAGTCGGTTCCGTTTATCGAAAGTGAATTTGCCATAATATTTTGTTTTTTAAAATTGTCAAATGTTTAGTCCAGCCAGCTTTTATAATAATCTTTAAATTCAATGTCCATAGCTGTTTTTGTCAGTTTCAGCGGCTTGAAAGTATCCACCATTACAGCATATTCGTCGGTACCTTTTTTGCCTATACTCCGCTCGATGGCGCCGGGGTGTGGCCCGTGTGGTATGCCGATGGGGTGCAAAGTGATCTGTCCCCGTTGGATATTATTACGGCTCATAAAATCACCATCCACATAATATAAAACTTCGTCCGAATCAACATTACTGTGGTGATAAGGTGCCGGAATGGCCTGGGGATGATAATCGTAGAGCCGGGGAACAAACGCACAGGTTACAAATCCCGGCGTTTCAAAAGTCTGGTGAACCGGCGGCGGCTGGTGGATACGCCCGGTTAAAGGTTCAAAATCATAAATTGACAAGGCATAAGGATAAAGATGCCCGTCCCAGCCAACCGCATCAAAAGGATGGGTTGCATAATGGTAAGGATAAATCTTGCCGCCCCGTTTGATTTTTATCAGGAAATCACCCGTTTCATTGTGTGTTACCAGCTTTCCGGGTGTTTTTATGTCCCTCTCATAAAAAGGTGAATGTTCAAGTAATTGCCCGGACAGGTTCATGTATCTTTTGGGGAAATTTATGGGTGACAAGCTTTCAAGAATAAACAAACGGTTGTTCTCATCTTTAAACGTTAGCTGGTAAATTGTACCCCGCGGAATGACCAGGTGGTCACCCTTGAAAAACAGAAGTTCACCATAAACGGTTTTTAAAATACCTTCGCCTTCATGAACAAATATCATTTCGTCAGCCTGCGAATTTTTATAAAAATAATCCGTCATCGAATGTCGGGGGGCAGCCAGCGCAATGTAAACATCACTGTTAAACAGGATGGTTTTCCTGCTTTCAAGAAAATCGTCAACGGGCTTCACATCAAACCCTTTAAAAGAACGGTTCTGCAAATTTTCCTCAACAGCCACGTCGGGGGCAACCGAATAGGGTTTGTCAATTTTTAAAACCTTTGTGGGTGGGTATTCATGATAAATAATTGAATAAATATTTGAAAAACCTTCGGTGGAGACCACCTCCTCGGCATACAGGCTGCTGTCGGGTTTCCTGAAAACAATATGTCGTTTTGGAGGTATTTTTCCCCTATGCTGATAATGTGGCATTTTTATTTAGATTTAATTAAAATTGGGTGCAAATATAGAAATAAGTTTGAAGCCCGGGAAGATTAGTCTGTTATCCGCAGGAAAAAATCAATAAACTGAAATTATAGATTCCGTACGGGTTTCCCGGCAACGAAAAGCAAAAAGATTAAGAAACAGAAAAAGCTAAATAGTGCCAGGCCACAGCCACAGCAGAATGACAATCATTACCAAAGCCGGAAGCATATTCATCACTTTTATCTTTTTAATATCCAGTATATCAATCCCCAAACCAATAAGAAGTATCCCTCCAACCGCACTAAGTTCGGTTATATAAACCTGCGGAAAAAATTCTCCGAAGGCCATGGCCAGCAGCGTAATCCCCCCCTGGTAAATAAGCAACGGAATGGCAGAAAACAGGACGCCTATGCCCAGACCTGAGGCCAGTGCGATGGAAGACACTCCGTCCATCAACGATTTGATGAGCAGCAACCTGAGGCTGCCACCCATCCCCTCTTCAATGGCGCCCAGAATGGTCAGTGACCCCATGCAATACAACAAAAATGCTGTGAGCAGCCCGTCGGTAAATTTCTCATTTCTCAGTTTCAACCGGGATTTTATTTTGTCACCCAATTGTTCAATCCGGTGTTCAAGCCTCAGGGCTTCGCCAATGACAGCACCTAAAATCAAGGCCATGATTATATGCAAAACGTGGGTAGTTTTCAGTGCCATGGAAAACCCCAGAAAAAGCGTAAACAACCCGACAACCTGGAAAAAAATACGGATATACCGCTGTGGCAGCTTCTTATTCAACAACAAGCCGATTGAGCCTCCGGCGAGAACGGTTATTACATTGACAATGGTTCCGATCATGACGGCTAATATATTGAAAAATGTATAACCATTTAAATCGCCTGGTTTTTCTACCTTTATCCTTTCCAAAAACCATTTTCCATTATGAAAAATATTTTTCTGTTGACCGCACTTTTATTTGTTGCATTTCAGGGTTTTACACAAATCAAATCCTCGCAGTTCAACCCCGGTGATTTTAAATTCCGTACTCTTGGCCCGTACCGTACCGGAAACTGGATATCCGAAATAGCTGTTCCGCGGATCAATGATCCCGTTTATAAATATACCTGGTATGTTGGCTCAAGAAACGGGGGTGTCTGAAAGCCGGAAAAACGGAAATTGTAAAATATGCTGCTCTGAAACCGAAGATCATTTATCCGGTGTTGAACTGGAAGGGGCAGGATTGAAAAATAATAATGATAAAAAAATGAAAACAAAAAAACATACAATAAAATATATCCTTCTCTTCCTGTTGTTGCTGATTATCGGGTTGGCATTTTATCCTTCGCCGGAACCGCAACCTGTTCAATATGTTGACCGTGAAACAGGTGAGATGATTACCGAGAAAATTGCCGGCGAGGGCTGGCTGGTGTGGTTGTACAACAATCCGGTGGGTGAAGCAACCTTATATACACTGGTAAAAAGAAAATTTGTCTCTTCGCTTTACGGTAAAATGATGGACAACCCACGGTCAGCAAATAAAATCAAGCCGTTCGTTGAAGAGTATAACATTGACATGAGCGAAGCGCAAAAGCAGGAATTTAAAACTTTCAACGACTTTTTCACCCGTAAACTCAAAAAAAGTGCAAGGCCGGTGGACACAAATTCAAATGTCGTTGTTTCGCCTGCCGACGGCAAATGCCTGGCGTATGCCGACATCACAAACAGAAACTTCATCATTAAAGGACACCGCTTCAATGTCAGGGCGTTTCTGGAAGATACGGTACTGGCCAAAAAGTACGATGACGGGAGCCTGATCGTTTTCCGGCTTGCCCCTTATGATTACCACCGGTTTCATTTTCCGGTAAGTGGCCGGGTATCACCTGTTGTGAAAATTAACGGCGGTTATTATTCGGTCAATCCCATTGCATTGCACAGGATGTTTGATATCTTCTGCCTGAACAAAAGGGAATATGTAATCATTTCCAACCCGTTATTCGGCGATGTGATCATGGCGGAGGTGGGTGCCACCTTGGCAGGCAGCATTGTTCAGACCTACAAAGGAGATTTTGTGACAAAAGGGGAGGAAAAAGGTTATTTCAAATTCGGCGGTTCCACGGTTGTACTCCTTTTTGAAAAGAATAAGATTCTTATTGATGAAGATTTACTCGAAAATACGGAAAAGGGTCTTGAAACTTCGGTAAAGACGGGGGAGAGGATAGGAGTGATGAATGAGGAGTGATGAGTTGTTGATGCCGAGGGTGTTCAAAAAAGTGATGTGTCTTGTCCTCAGCTCTTTTGTAATTTATTAACAGTTATAATTGCCTGATATGTATTACTTTTGCCTTTTAAAAAATTCTTCTCCTTGTAGGTTTAGTCATTGTTTATGAAAAAGTTGTTTTTTACTGTTCTTGTTTTCTCAATTTTTATTTCCATTGCCTTTTCTCAAGACTCGCCCACAAATAAAGAATTGAAAAAACAACAGAAAAGTTTTTTAATTCCCGGAAAGCCCTGGACGATTGAACTCCCTTTATGGCTTCCGGGATTTGCCGGTAATTTTACTTATGGCGATGTAACGCTGGAAGGCGAAGATGGTGTGGACCCCGAACAACCCATTGAGCCACCACCTGGCTGGGAATTTGGTAAAATCTTTTCAAGATTATTTACAAAAAACTGGTACCTGAAGTTTTTTTACCTTACGAAGATATCTTATGAAAAAAACGGTTTTCTGGTTCAACTGGACGGGATTGCGGGTGCCGTTGGAAATTCAGTGAAATTTAACTATAATGATAAACAGGTAGTTCAGGCTAATTTCCGTTCGGTAAACCTACGTCTGTTTGGAGGATACAGAATCGTGAATGCAACCGCCAGGAATGAAAAATTCAGGTATGAATTGTACGGTTACATTGGTTTGCGGGCTTATTTTCAAAAAATTTATTCTGACCTGGATGGCCTGGCCAACAAACTGGATATTAACCCGGTTTGGGTAGAGCCTTTAATAGGGATACAAAACCTGTTTACCTGGAAAAGATGGTTTCTTGTTTTGCAAGGGGATTACGGCGGGCTTTTTAACCAAAGCAAATCTTCTGTTCAGGTTTCCGGCTACGTTTACTACCGCACCGGCCGGATTACCTCTGTAAAAGCAGGTTGGAACCACATAATATTAAATCATTATGGCCGGATCAAAAACGAAGATTACAAAGTAAAGGCAACGTTTTCAGGCCCGTCCATTGGTATTACATTTCATTTCTGATTCTTTTTTGACGGGGGAATGTGTAGGCAACGCCCCAATCAAAAACAAAGTTTATCATCTCATTTCTTGGAAGCTGAGCGGGTATGTCCACATTGTTTTTTGCATTTCTGTCTGCACGAAACGGATACCGCGAGGGCATTCAAAAAAAAAACCTTTAAAAAAAGTAGGGTAAACCAAACCTTATGCGGTGTATGGGTGTAAAAACTTTAAAAATACTTTATCATGAAAACAAAAAACAAATTTTTAGCAGTCATGTTCATCGGACTGGCCATCACGGTTACTTCATGTAACAAAAAAGATGAAACCACACCGGCTTCCGATCAGAACACAACCTTCTCTCAGGACAATTCAATGGCTGAGAACGTTTACAACAACGTAACCAACATTACCAACGAAGCTTACGATTATGCAAGCAGCGGTTTTATGAAATCCACCGATGGTGACCGTATCTATTTGAGTGACTGTGCCACAGTTACCCTCGACACGACGGCTATGCCCCACATACTGACCATTGATTTCGGTGAGGTAAACTGTCTTTGCAACGACCTCAAATACCGAAGGGGAAAGATCATCGTTACTTTCACAGGCGGATACAGGCATCCCGGCACGGTGATCACGACCGGATTTGACGGCTATTACGTGAACGACAACAATATTGACGGCACCAAAGTAGTCACCAACATGGGATTGAACGATAGCGGCAACCTCTATTATAACATCAGTGTTACCGGAGTCATTCATTTGTCGTTGGACAGGGGCACCTTAAGCTGGAATTCAACCCGTGTGCGTGAATGGACAGAAGGTGCCGACACCCGCAAACTGCGCGATGATGTTTATCTGATCACAGGTGACGCCACAGGCATCAGGCCCAACGGTAAAACCTGGGAAACAGAAATCGTTAACGCTTTACGAAAAGAACTGAGCTGCAGGTATATTGTTTCGGGGACCATTGAAATCCGTCCCGAAGGATTATCAACCCGCGTACTCGACTATGGCGACGGCGAATGCGACAACATAGCCACCGTAGTTATTGACGGTGTGACTTATACCATCTTCCTTCACTGATTATTATCAAACTGAAAACTATTCCCGGAGCCTGGGCTCCGGGAATTTACTCTTTAAAAAACCTGAAACAATACCTGAAATTTGAATACTTTTACCCTAAATCAATTTATTAAAAATCTTTCTTTTGACACAGGCCGAGTTCAGGGAAATATTCGATCAGTACTTCAACGAAGTGAGGAACTATATCTTTTATCGTTCGGGTGATACCGAACTGGCAACGGATATCGTTCAGGAAGCGTTCATAAAAATATGGGAAAAACAACTCAACACGGGCAATCATAAAATCAAAGGGTTACTTTATAAAATAGCCGGCGACCTGTTTGTGAGCCATTACCGGAAACAAAAAAGGGTCATGGAGTTCAGGTTGAACATGAAAAACGATACGCCCATAAGCCAGTCGCCTGAGGACATCACCCGGTTTAAAGAACTGAAAAAAACTTACGAAACGGTTTTGACAAGCCTGCCCGAAAAACAGAGGATTGTCTTTTTAATGAGCCGGATGGATGAGTTGAAATACCATGAAATTGCCGGACGGCTTGGCATCAGCATCAAAGCGGTTGAAAAAAGGATGACAAAGGCACTGGCTACATTAAGAAAAGCATTGGACTACTAAAATGAACCGGAATAAAAGACATATCAGCAGCAACCCTGACAACGGAGACTTCTTCGACAAGGTGACAATACCCTATCAAAAAAACAAAGAAGAAGTATGGGCAGCCCTGTCATCCAGACTGGAAGAACCATACAAACCGAAAACCATCCACCTGTTTTCTTACAGACCCGCAATGGCTATTGCCGCCGCCCTGTTGGCACTTGTCGCCTTGTTCTCGGTCATGCGCTTTTACACAACAAACATTACGTGTCCGGCGGGACAACACCTTACCGTTTCCCTTCCTGACGGATCATCGGTCGAAATGAATGCAGGATCCGTATTAAAATACCGACCTTTTTGGTGGTGGGCGTCAAGAGACTTAAGGTTTGAAGGCGAAGGTTTTTTTAAGGTGCAAAAAGGGAGCGCCTTCAGGGTGCGTTCGTGCATGGGACAAACCACCGTCCTGGGGACAACTTTTAACATTTTCTCACGTGATAAAACCTATAAGGTAACCTGTTTTACCGGTAAGGTTAAAGTAACCTCAAAAACCAAAGAGGAAGTGATTCTTGGCCCCGGTTACAGTGCCCAGGTTATTGAGTCGGGTAAAATAATTGTAAGAAAAGAAAAAATGCCCGAAGCCACCGTTTCGTGGATGGATAATATGTTTAATTTTACTGCCGCGCCACTTGCAGAAGTGATGAAAGAAGTGGAAAGACAATATGGCGTTACCATCAGCATGGAGCCGGGCCTGATTTTTTACTATACCGGATTTTTCTCAAAGGAAAAGCCCGTCGAAGAAGTTTTAAGCATCATTTGCAAACCTTTTGGCATAACTTATGTAAAAACTGCTGATGGAAGTTATAAGATAATCAGCAATCCGTGAGGTTAAAAATCATAAAAAAAGCTTTTATCTTTTTTTTTCTTTTTGCAGGTTTCCATGCCTACGCTCAGGAAATCAGGATAAGTGTATCAGGCGAACCTTTAAATAAGGTACTGGCCGGAATACGGGATGATTACAAAGTGCAGATTTCTTTTGACGATCATTTACTTTCTCAATACGTTATAACACTGAAAGCCCGTTTTAAAAACCCTGAAAAAGCCATCAATAAACTTTTGTCCGGGCTTCCTTTCGATTATGAAAAACCGGATAACGTCTTTATTATTTATCAAAGGAAGACCGAAAAAAAGAAGAAAGAATTTTATTTATCAGGACAAATAATTGATGCCATTAGCCACGAACCACTGCCCTATTCCCACATCATCATCAACGGGCGACCCCTGGCCGCCGATGTGAAAGGCAGTTTTATGCACGTATCCGTCACCGACAGTGTGTTTACGGTACAGGCAACCCATCTGGGTTACTACATTCTGGATACAACTTTAAAAGCACAAACAGGGTTGCGCATCGCCCTGACGCCTTCCAGCATCGGTTTAAAAGAGGTAGTCATAAAAGACCGGCCTGTTGAAAAAGCCACACAAATCGGCGACAAACCCGGACTGATGAAGATGAACCACAAGATTGCTTTTTTCCTGCCCGGATTCGGTGACAATTCCATTTTTAACCTGTTGCGGCTCATGCCGGGCATAACGGCTTCCGGCGAACAAACCAACGACCTGATCATCTGGGGGAGCTATGCCGGGCAAAGCGAGGTGTTGTTTGACGGTTTTACCGTTTACGGACTGAAAAATTTTAACGACAACATCAGCTCGTTCAACCCGATTATGGCCAAAGATATTGAAGTGCACAAAGGCGGCTACGGGGTGCGTTTTGGCCAGCGTGTGGGGGGGGTGGTGAATGTGACCGGGAAAAACGGAAATATGCAGAAGCCCTCGTTTACTTTTATGATCAACAACATGACGTTGAATGGCGAAGTTGAAATTCCTATTCTTAAAAAAAGTTCGCTTGTGCTGGCTTTCCGCCAGACTTATTACAACCTTTACAATCCCTCGGATATGGGCGGGCTGATCAGGAGAAACCATGACGCCGACACTTCCAACGACATTGATGTAAACATTGTTCCCAACTACCGGTTCAGGGATATGAACATCAAATACTCGCTGAAGATAAATGATAACGACCTGTTTTATGTCAGCCTTTACGGTGGCGATGATAAATTTTCTTACAACATTGACCAACCGGTTGATAAGTGGAGGCTTATCAAAAACACACTGGAGAAAAACACCCAGACCGGGGGAACCGTATTTTACGGAAAAACCTGGAAAAACGGGAACACCAGTAATTTCAACCTCAATTTTTCACAACTCAACAGCGGGTACAGCGACGATCTTAAGCTGAAACACAGAAAGATCAATTATACGGCCCAGCTCAGCGATAAAAAAACGAAAAACCTGGTCAGCGAATTAACGCTCAGAAACGATAACCGGTTTGCACTGGGCAAATACCACATACTGGAAACCAACGAAGGCCTGGTTTATAACCATGTGGTGTTAAAAGAAGACACTTTTAATGTAAAAAGTGTTGACATTGAATCTTTCGCACAACGGTTTTTTGTATCGGTACAGGACTATATGGCTTTGGGAAAAAAGGTCATTTTCAAGCCGGGCCTGCGACTGACTTATGCTTTTAACCTGAACAAGCTTTTTGCCGACCCGCGGCTGTCGCTGTCGGTTCAACTTGGCGAACATTGGAAATTCAATGCGGCCTGGGGAGTTTATCATCAGTACATTACCAAAAGTTCGGTGGTTGACGAAATGGGGAATTACCGGTTCATCTGGGCAATAGCCAACAACGTTGATGTTCCGGTACTGTCGGCCACGCACTTTGTTTTGGGGCTGTCGCTTCACCAAAAAGGTTGGACTTTCAGCATGGAACCTTATTATAAACGGGTTTACGGCATTACCCGTTATTTCTTTTCCCAGAAATACCAGTGGCAGGGCATACTGGTTGGCGACAGTAAAATGTATGGCGTTGATTTTTTCCTGCAAAAAGATTTCAAAGGCCATTCGGCATGGATTTCCTATTCACTCGGTAAAACCGAAGAGCGGTTTACGGATTTGCCGGATGACAGCTACCACCGCGCACCCCAGGATCAGCAGCATGAAATCAAGGCAGCACTTTTGCTCAATTTTGACCCCTTTTATTTTTCTACAAATTATGTGTATGGTTCAGGATTCCCTTATGCACCCTACCCTTATAACCAGGAGAAAGACCTCACTTACAACCGCTGGGATGTTTCTTTTATTTACAAATTCCTCAACCGCAAAGTGGTGGGTGAAGGCGGGTTGTCAATCCTCAATGTGCTGAACACCCAAAACATCAAATACACCAACTTCCAGCGCATCCCGGCCAGTCAAACCAATTCCATTAATATTTATGCTGAAGCCATTCCCTTTACGCCAACGTTGTTTTTGAAGTTTTCGCTTTAATCTTTCCTGAATAAGCCATGGAATACTTTTATGATTCAGGGAATTAGCAATTCCTGTAAGTGATTAATATCCCTGTCAACACTCAGGTAAACATAATATAGCCCCCGTTTCAGGTCAGAAGTCCGGAAAATGTGCTCCGTTTTTCCCTTTTGTCCTTTAAAGTTGGCAATGTCTTTAATGAATTTACCGTTTTCATTTGAGAGAAAAACCCTGATTTTTGCTATTTCGTCATTAAACAATCTAACGGTTACTTTTTTCTCGTTCAATGAGACATCGTCAATTTGCAGCGTGCCAAGGTCTCTGGCAACACTAAAGCTAAAATCACTTATCAGGTTATTTGAATCGGCAGGATTGCCAAAACTAAACTCCGGTGGCACCCCGCTACCGCAAGCGCCCAGATAAGCCAGGAATTTATTGCCCACTTCAGCGTTGGCCACAAAGCCGGCCTGAAGATCAACAGAACTTCCCGCTCTTAATACCGCTGATGTTCCTTCCCCTCCGATAATCGCCCCTGACATGGTGATGGAATTGGAAGCCGAATGAAAATCCTGGCCTTCTAAATCAACAGTTATGGTACGGTTAGCCGGACAGGGATCATGTAAGGTACTTTTCCAGATTCCCCGCCCGAAAGCAGAAGCCAATAATTGGTCAGAACCTTCATTTATGGCGAGGTCAGAAACCGGTACATTGGGCAAACCGTTGTAATAGGGCTCCCAGTTGGTTGCGCCCGATGTTTTGAAAAAAACACCGTAATCAGTGCCAACATAAACATTATTTGAAGCATCCACTTCGATGCTCCATACCGGAATATTGGGTAAGTCATAGCTAACGTTAGTCCAACTCGCACCAATATCGGATGAATAATACACTTTAAGGTTGTTGGTATATCCGCCAAAACACACATACACCTGCCATGACCAGTTTGGTTTTACACCAATATCAGAAATGCGCGGGTAGGTAGCGGGAAACCCGGTATTGTTGGAAATCGTATCCCAGGTTGTCCCGTTGTCAGAAGACATAAACATTTTACCGGTTGTGGAAAACGCCGAAACACCTCCCGCTGCGTAAATACGTGAGGAAGAGCTCGGACAGGTTTTTAAAGCCCATGCCCCAACAATAGACGGGCCTGCAAGCAGGGTGTGCGTATTAAGGTCAGCATCGTATTTGTAAATCCTTGGGTTGCTATAATACAAAATCGTGGGGTCGCTGCTATTCAGTTCAATCTGTTGAAAGAAGCCGGCACTGTTAATAGTAACCGGGGAGGTTCCCGTAAAATTAGTGTACATTTTAATTGTTTTGTTTATCACCCCATATCCTTTTGTCTGGTCATTGTAGTTAATCACCACATCAAAACCATCGCAACAGTAAATGTGCGAAAAATTGGAACTGTTAGCCGTTTTGTATTTCAAACCATTGTCCTGGGCCCCTGCCAACATGGCGTATTGGTTGGCATCATAATCATCAAGATGGTAAAACTGGGTGGTATGGATCCCATCATACAAATCTGACCAGGTGGCGCCATTATCGGTTGAACGGTAAAAGCCGCCATCGCTGCCGGCATACAAATAGCCATTGAGCGGATTGAATGCAACCGAATGAATATCGGGATGAATATATATCCCGCCTGATTCCCGGTAGAAAGTTGCATTGTTAAAAGTACTGCCGCCATTGGTTGATTTATATATAATCACTCCGGCAGCAATCACTGTTTGATCATCAGTGGGCGAAACAGCCAGACCCATGTCGTATTCGGATTGATCATAATTTCCATTTTCATCACCCAAAATATTCGGGCTGTTCGACTGACGATAAAAGTGGACACCGCTGTCGGTAGATTTATAAAACCCGCAAAAAGTGTTACCTGCATTTTTTGGTCCGGCAAACAAATAGACGTTATCGGGAGCATCTGGTGTTACAGCAATTTCATCCCGGCCATAACATAAAGGATAATCAAAAGTTGCGCTATGCCATATATTTCCGGTATCAGTTGAATAATAATATTTCTGCTTACCACTGGCATAAACCTGTGAAGGAGATCCCGGCTTGAATTCAATATCATAAAATCTCCCCCAATATTCCTGCACCCAGGTTGCACCCCCGTCGGTTGTTCGGTAAATACCATCGGATGTAGCAGCAATGAGAATATTGGCATCGGTGGGATGCTGAATAAGCCTGTAACCGACCCATTCGTCAAGCGTTGACAATTGGCCTGTTTGTTCCCAGGTTGTACCGCCGTCGTGTGTTACCAAAACGCCAACAGAAAATTGACTATATCCGGATTTGAACACTAAACTATTGTATATGAATGAATCCCCATCACCGGTTAACACATAAATGGTATTGGGGTCACTGTGGTCCACAACGATTCCTGAAATACCAAGAGAGGGGATAAAACTGCTGATGGCTGTCCAGTTGGTTCCCCCATCGGTGGTTTTCCAAAGCCCGCCTGCCGGTGTTCCCACGTAAATAATATTAGCATCGGTGGGATGGAAAGCCACACGGTCAACCCGGCCCAGGCCATTCACATCGGCACCCGGGTTGTTGGTTGTTGTTGAAGCCGGCCCGACAAAACTCCAGTTGCCGTTTGCCGATCTTTCAGATGATTGAACTTTGTTCTGAACCGCTTCGAAAGTTCTTTTGGATACATTAACAAATTCGCCATCTGGGCCGAGGTGCAGCGACTGGTAGTAAGCCCATCGGTTAAATTGTTTTTCAAACTTTTCTTTTTCATAACTATCGGGAGCTGTTTTTAGGTATTCTTCTACAGTTGCCGTAATTTCAATGAAAGTTTTTTTCCCTTGCAACCGGGTTTTCAGATCATCAAATTGTGCCAGAGAAACTAACGGGAGAAATAAGCCAAGAAATAAGAAAAAGCCAATAAATCTGATTTTTTTCATTGTTTCTTGTTCTTTTTAAGCTGTTTTTCCAGTTCATCTATTTGCTTTTGCTGCCGGATGACGTAAAGTGAAAGTTCTTCAATTTTTTCCATCATCAACCGTTGCATTTCACCCACATCAACTCCTGATTTGTTGACTTCACCGGCAGAAGGCACATTGGGCAAATGCCCATTGGTTTGAATATACAAATCCAAATCATGCAAAGACATTAATTTGTATTGTTTCCCAAACACATAGTCGGGCCAGTCGGCTACGGCGTTCACACGCAATTCTTCACAAATTATCTTACCGCTCACCGAGAGTTTGTATCCTGTGGCAAATACACTGCCAATTGCCATATTACCGGTAAAAACGCCATCTACACTATATAAATTACTCCATTGTTTGGCAGCTGTTCCCAAACTTTTGGTATTTGATGCGTATGGGTAAATGCTTGCAGGTGTAAAATAGTACTCATCGGTTTTGGTAACAAAATCATCAGTACTGTAAATAAGCGCCATATTACCATACCATGTGGATATGGCCCAGTCATTTTTTGTTGTACTTACAAATTCAAGCGTTGCCCCAGAGCTGGTGGAACTGAGGCGCGCTGTCTGCCACGGCCCTGCAATTTCCAGTGTCCGCGCCGGGGTTGTAGTGCCAATGCCTACGTTTCCGGTGCTTTGCTCAATATAAAACTTTCCGTCAGCAGCCGAATAAGAAGTACTGATGGCAAAATCCGTGTTTTTTACCGTTCCGACGTACCAATCCCCGGAACCGTTATGTTGATATACTAAATATCCGTTATCGCCCGGGGATGCTTTATCAATGATAAGACCTGCAAACCCGCTGGTTGATTTCACTCTCATAAATGCCGAGTTGGCACTTTTGTTCACATCAACATCATAGGTGGGTGTGCTAAAGCCAATTCCTATTCTTCCCGCTGCATTTGTAGGATAGATGTTTGAACCGTTGGAAGACCATAAGTTACCCACCGAACCCTCATCCCAGGTTACGCCGTTGAAAAAGAAAAATTTGTTAACGTCTGTGTCGTAAACCATTAAACCGGCCACCGCAGTAGAAGACAGGGTTGTTCTTTGTATGGTTGTTAACCGGGGTATCAAAATTCCTTTGTCGGATGATTTAACATCCAGCATTGCCGAGTTGTCGGGACCGGACCCATCCGTGTTGATGGCTACCTGTCCAAACAAGATGCTTGCAGTACAGGCCAGCATGATTAGTGTAAACAGCAATCGCCTTAAATGTGTAAAATTAATTTTCATTGTCTGATTTTTAGGTATAATAGACAAAATGGTTGCACTTTTCAACAGCATTGTTCCAAGTGGACAAAATGGTTGCAGTTTTTTTCAACAGTTTTAGCCACCTAAAAAGATGGTTGTTATTTTTGTGTTGTCAAGCTAAACGGAAGTGGGCTCTGCTGGAGAGCAACCCGCCAGGGATACACTTGATGACTGACGAAAAAGTCAAAAGAAAAGGGGTTCTATTTTGGGACTCCTTTTATTTTT
>CAJVWU010000013.1 GCA_913009755.1 uncultured Bacteroidia bacterium | reverse complement strand
TTTTTGAACATATACAACTACATTAAAATATACTGCTAAGATAAGTAAAATAATTGTTACATAAAAATTTTAAGCAGCTATTATTCAATTATTTGTGAGGTGAAATTACTTTTCGGAGTGGACTCAATATTAAATCTTTAGTTCTCTCTTTTGAAGGTCTTAAACCAGTTGCTGCTATCTTTGCTTTTTTTCTTCCAAATAGAGAAGTCAATAGAACATAACGCATAATTCCTAATCCAATGCCGGCTTCAAGAAAAATTCCTTTTGGTTTAAGTGAGCTTTTACAATTTGAAAACGTAATCTTACCCACAGTATCAAATATAATATCGTAGGTTTTATCGGTTTTGTTAAAGTCCTCTTTTGTGTAATCGATTACATTATCGGCACCAATTGATTTAACCATATCCAAATTTCCGGTACTACAAACACCGGTAACCTCGGCACCAAAATGTTTTGCAATTTGAACGGCAGCCGAACCAACACTTCCGGAAGCTCCATTAATAAGTACTTTTTGTCCACTCTGAATATTTCCCTTATCCCTAAGAAAGGGTAGTGCAGTTAAAAACCCATCAACGCTGGAAGCGGATTCTTCGTAAGTCATATTAGACGGTTTTATTGTCAGCACTCCATCTTCAGATATACATATATACTCTGCATTAGCACCAAACCCAGGTCCTGCAGTTCCAAAAATTTCATCGCCTTTTTTAAATTGTTTAACATCTTTACCGATTGCTTCGATTTCTCCGGATAATTCCTCTCCCAGTATAGTAATTTTGGGCTTAGTTAATCCAGTAAATAATCTGGAAAAGTAGGGCTCACCTTTTCGAAAGGTACACTCCGTTGCAGTTACTGTAGTAGCATGTATTTTAACTAATACCTCATGAGCACTTGGCGTAGGTTTTTGAACCTCTACAAGTTTTAAAACATCAGGCGGCCCATATTTTTTATATACAATTGCTTTCATGTTATTTGAATTCCTTTTTTAATAATTCCAACTAACGTCAAATTGTGTTGTTGATATTCAGTAGTTTATATTTTTCTCAAATCTACGACTTTTTCTCTAATTTTTCTAATCCCACATTGTCGTTAGTAATAGAAATTAATCTCGTTTTCGTGATGTGGGGAATGACGCACAACGTTGAGTATATGGTTTTGTGGCGGTTTTGAAACACAAACCTTTCAACTTACACCGATGTTTATTTAATGTTAAAACACTCATATTTAGCACTTCACCCGCCATAAACTATATATTGTTAGCCACTGGCTTTGTTTAATTCATTGTAAAAAAAGACCAACCAAACGAAACTACCCAAATACATTACTCTTTGTATTATTCCAACATTAGAGTCCATTAATCCAAACAAAGCAGAAAATCCAATTACGAATAAAAATGTTGCAATATGAATAATCTTTAAGTTCATATTTTCAGCTGTAATTCCAAAAATCAGTAGTCCAACTGAAAATGCAATTCCAGCAATTTGAGCGGAGTATGATTGAATTTGCGACTCAAACTCTGAGTATTCAACTCCGTCTGTAATTGGTTTTGTAGAATAAAATCCAGAAACTAAAATTGCTATTCCGTAAATAAGAATAGGTAATTCAGTTAATAGTTTTCCGTTTCCGTTAATCAGTTTGTTTAATACTCCAATTGCTAAGATCCCCCGAAAAGAATAAATCCAATTTTCATTATCCACTTATAATAATAGTCTTGTGCCGCAAGTTCACTTATGGTGTTATTTTTCCAATCGTAAGGACTTGATGTGAATAAGTGGGCAATAATTATTATTCCAACAAAGAGTCCGACACTTGTCCAATTATATTTTGATAGTATTTCTGTCTTTTTTTTGCTTGTGGCTAACTATGATCTATTACGACAAAGATATATACATCCTGCACTATTTTCCATGATAAGATAAACTTTTCCTCACTTATATTCCCATTATCCCTTCCCTGCTTTTTTCATTCCGTGTTGAATTGTTTTCCCCGGTTACCGAGGGATGAATAAAATTTCCTAAATTTGACGCTTTTAACCAAAAAATATAATGGAGGTTCAAAAGCAGACAAACAAGCCCTTTTTTTCCGGGGTGTTTATGCAGGTAGTGTTTAAATACAAAAAGCACCTGGCCATCATTGGAGTTGTTGCCATTATCCTTTCCATCATTTTTTCTTCACCCTACTTTATTACTCCTTTGTTTAAATCCACGGTGATCTTATATCCCACTGCCAGTAAATCAATTTCAAAGGCATTGTTGAGTGAATCATCGGGTGGCTCGAAAGACATCCTTGAATTTGGTGAAGAAGAACAAACCGAGCAGATGCTTCAGGTTTTGAATTCGAACCGGATTATGGACAGGGTGATCAAAAAGTACAATTTGATGCAGCATTATGAGATTTCCCCTCATGCAAAATACAAGATGACCCGGTTGTACAATGAATATGAAAGCAATTTCAGGTTCCGGCGAACAGAATACATGGCTGTGAAAATAACGGTTTATGACAAGGATCCGCAACTGGCAGCCGACATGGCCAACGATATTGCCGAACTGGTGGATTCCACCATCAACGAGATGCAAAAGAAGGTGGCAAAAAAAGCATTCCAGATTGTTG
This sequence comes from uncultured Bacteroidia bacterium, assembly GCA_913009755.1. Taxonomy (GTDB): domain Bacteria; phylum Bacteroidota; class Bacteroidia; order Bacteroidales; family F082; genus JAADID01. The sequence continues at coordinate 56,264 of CAJVWU010000013.1, read as the reverse complement.
ATAATGAATATTTAACACTTAAAAATCAGATAAAAGTCAAGGAAGATTCAATGACCGTACTGCGGGAGTTGGGTGTTCACGATTATGAAAGCCAGTCGGAAATGTTTAACCGGCAGTTGGCTATTGAAATGGCAAGAGGTAATAGTGCCGGAATGAAACGACTGCAAAAAAAACTGGATGTCCTGGCAAAATATGGCGGCCCCTATGTTTCGTTGCGTGACGGCCTTGAACATGACAAAAAACAACTCAGCTTCATCAAAGCCAAATACGAAGAAGCCAGAGTGGATGCCACCGAGAGCCTGCCACATAAGTTTATTGTCAGCAGTGCTTACAAAGCGGAAAAGAAATCATATCCCATCCGCTGGCTGATTGTCGTGATTGCAACACTTTCGGCTTTGTTCCTGGCCATTTTGGCTTTTGGTACCTTGGAGGTGTTTTCGGGCCGGATGGAGCTGGATATTAAAAAAAAAAGAAACAACCTGAATGATTTTGAAAAGTCACCGGTGCTGGAGAACAAAAGAGTTGCAGAACCTGTTCCGGCCAAAGAAAACGTGAAGCACAACGATCCGGAACCGGAAAAGAAAGAAGAACCGGAAGTAATAAATACAGAAAAGAAAAGAAATGAAATTAAAAATCCTTCGTCAGACAAAAGTTCGACCAACAATACAAAAGAAGAAAAGGTAAAACTTAATCAGCCTGAAAAGGAAAATAAAAATATCGAAATGGACAATTTTTTTAACAGTTCAAATTTAATAAAGCTGATCAGCAAATGGAAATACCATCTGTTGGTCATCGTAGGTGTGTCGGCTATACTGGCTATGATTTTTTCCGGGCCAAGCTTCATCACCCCCAAATTCAAGTCGTATGCAGTGGTTTATCCTGCCAACATCGAACCTTATTCCGAAGAAAGCGAAACCGAGCAGATGCTTCAAATCATGAACTCGCAGGACATCACCGACAGCGTTATCAAAAAATTCAACCTGGCCGGGCACTATAAAATCAACCCCAATTACAAATATTACCAAACCGTATTATTCTACGAATACCATCAAAATGTAAAGATCAGCAAGACACCTTACGAATCGGTACAAATCGAAGTGTTTGACAAAAGTCCCGATACGGCCATGCTGATGGTAACTGCAATCCTTCATTTTTACGATAAAAAGATATCGAGTCTGCATAAAAGCAAATACAGGGAAGTGGCTGACATGTACCAAAAGCAACTGGCACTTAAACGGGGTACTATTGATTCGCTTAAACAGATCATGTTCACCCTGGGTACCAAATATGGTATTTTTGAGTACGATTACCAGTCACAGGAAATTATGCGCGGATATTTAAAAACACTCACAGGCGAGGGTGCCGAAAGGATAAATACAAAGGAAGTCAACCGCCTGTTAAGCAGCATGGAACAAAAAAGCGGCCAGTTGATTGAAGTGGTTCAGATGATACAGGATGAATCGCGTACTTATGTTGAAACAAAACTGGATTACGAATTGGCCGTACGGTTTTTACACGCAAACATGACCTACAGTAACATTGTGACTTACCCTTATGTGTCCGACAAGAAAAGTTATCCGATACGCTGGCTGATTGTGGTGGTTGTTTCACTGGCTGCTTTCGTGTTTACCATGATCATTATCCTGTTTGTTGAGAAAAGGAAGTCTTCAAGTTAACATTTAACACAACCAATACAACCCCGATCCAATTGACTGAAAAGGTTAAAATAATATGGGTTTATGTGCTGAGCGCCCTGTTTCTGGCCGTAAATTTCTACCTTGTCCTTGAAAAGGATTTTTACTGGCTTTTCCTGCTGCCGCTTGTCCTTATTGTTTTTTATTATTACCTGGTTTCCCTCGACAAGGTTTTCCTGTTTATTACTTTTCTTACCCCCTTGTCTGTAAACATTTCGAATTTGGAAATGGGCATGGGCTTATCACTTCCAACCGAGCCGCTTATGTTCGGGGTAGTGCTCATTTTTATTGCTAACCTTATTTTTGAAAATAAATACGACAGGACCATTGCCCGGCATCCGATTTCTTATATTATCTATTTTGATCTGTTGTGGATGCTGCTGACCACTTTCACCAGTGAAATGCCCATTGTTTCACTGAAATACCTGATCTCCCGGATATGGTTTGTGGTCCCTTTTTATTTTGTTGCCGTCCTTGTTTTTAAAAACGAAAAAAATATAAGAAAGTTTTTCTGGTTATACATTATTCCGCTGATCGCTGTTGTTTTTTATACTATTTCCCAGCATGCACGCTATGGTTTCGATGAAAATGCCGGTCACTGGGTGATGTCGCCGTTTTACAATGACCATACGGCTTATGGTGCTGCCCTGGCTATTTTTTATCCGGTGATTATCGGCCTGATATTTTATCCCGGAAGCAGAAAAAGTACTCGTTTTGCAGCCTTTATCATCACAATTATCATGACCGTTGCCATAATATTATCTTACAGCCGCGCTGCATGGATAAGCATTGTGGCTGCATTTGTTGTTTTCCTGTTGATAATATTTAAGATCAGGTTTTATTGGGTTGTCCTGGGGACTGCTGTCATTATCGGTGCATTTGTCTTTTTTCAACAACAGGTTTTTGATGTATTGGAAAAAAACAAACAAGACACTTCAGCCAATTTCGTGGAACATGTGCGATCAATTGCCAACATCTCGTCTGATGCTTCCAATCTTGAGCGAATCAACCGATGGCAGGCCGCCTTGCGGATGTTTGAAGAAAGGCCTGTGACGGGCTGGGGGCCGGGCACTTATCAGTTTATGTATGCCCCGTTTCAGCTTGCCAAAGAAAAAACCATCATCAGTACCAATCTTGGCGATAAGGGCAATGCCCACAGCGAATATCTCGGGCCATTGGCAGAAATGGGGTTTCCGGGACTGCTGATTATATTATCGCTGGTTATTGTAGTGATTTATAAAGGGCTTTTGGTTTACCGCAGGGGAGGCCGTGAAGAGAAATTCTTAAGCCTGATGGTGACACTGGGGCTCATTACCTATTTTGTACATGGCTTTTTAAACAATTTTCTGGATACGGACAAACTGTCGGTTCCTTTTTGGGGATTTATTGCTGTGATCGTTGCCCTGGATCTTTACCATACAAAAAAACCGGAAAAGATTTCTCCGGAATAAATTAAATATGACCATCGGCGCGTAACTTTTTTATTAGATCGGGCAGGTCTTTTAAAGAAGAAGATTGTCTCCAGTATTGACGAACTTCAACAGCCGGGATGCCCATATAAACTTTATCGCCTTCCAGCGACTTTTCAGTTCCTGCCGTGGCTAAAAGTATAGCGCCTTTTCCGATAATGAGATCTTTGGCTATGGAAACCCTTGCCCAAAGGATGACATCATCTTCAATTTTAGTAACTCCGGCAATCGCTGAATAAGCGCCAATCAGGCAGTTCTTCCCGATGATTGTATCGTGCCCTACCTGGCAATGGTTGTCCATTTTAGTGCCTTTTCCGACAAGGGTATCACTGGTTACCCCTTTGTCAATGGAGCATAAAGCCCCTATCTCAACATCATCTTCCAAAACAACACGTCCGCCGGATTGAAATTTTATGTATCCGTGGTCACGCCGTTGAAAATAATAACCGTCAGCGCCAATCACCGCATTGGAGTGGATAACCACCCGGTCGCCAATTACACAGTTATTATAAATGCTGGTGTTGGCATGGATGAGGCAGTCTTTGCCAATGATAACATCATTTCCAATGAAAGCCCCGGGCTGGATAATGGTTCCTGCACCGATTTTTGCTGAGGGGCTGATCAGGTTGCCGGCTACAGTAAACGGCCTGAAATGGTTGATCAATTGCATAAATGCATCGAAGGGCGCTTTATGCAATATCAATGTTTTCCCTTCCGGGACTTCTGTTTCCTGATTAATAATGATTACGGAAGCATCGGAGTAAAGTGTTTTCTTAAAATATTTTTTGTGGTCAACAAATGACACATCCCCGTGCCTGACAATGTGAAGTTCATTGAGGCCGGTTGCCTGTCTTTCCGGGTTGCCTATAATTTCCCCTTTGATTAAAGCGGCAATCTCACCGGCTTGAAATGGTCGTGGAAAATCCATTGATTATGCTTTTACACGTTCGGAATATTCCCCTGTACGGGTATCCACTTTAATCTTATCGCCGGTATTGATAAACAGGGGAACCTTTACGGTGGCTCCTGTTTTAACCGTTGCCTCTTTCATGGAATTGGTGGCCGTATTTCCTTTTTCGCCGGGTTCGGTATAGGTAACTTCAAGAACAACATACGTTGGCATATCGCATGATATTGCAGCTTCTGTTTCAACGTGGAATGCGATCTGGACAATTTCACCTTCTTTCAATAGTCCGGGGGCTGAAATCAGTTCTTTATTGATAAAAGTTTGTTCGTAAGTTTCGGTATTCATAAAATGATAGAGGTCGCCATCATTATAAAGGTACTGGTAAGTCCGGTTCTCAATTCTCTGGATGTTGATCTTTACCCCGGAAGTAAATGTATTCGACAGGACTTTGCCTGTTTTCACATTTTTTATTTTTGTTCTTACGAATGCCGGGCCTTTCCCCGGTTTTACATGCTGGAACTCAACAATTGTCCATAATTCACCGTTATGTTCGATGCATAAACCATTGCGGAAATCGGAAGTTGTTGCCATAATATAAATGTGTTATCTGATTAATCTAAATACTATTTATTGAATTCTGTCTTTCATGCGGGTATAGCCTTTCATAATCCCCCGCTGTGATCTTGCGATAAAACTTAAGATTTCATCACGATCAGTTGTAGCGGGCATGTTGGCTTCAATATAATTAACGCTTTGTGTGATATTCTTCCCCCGGAGGAATAATATCCTGTAAATTTCCTGAATCTCGTTGATCCGATCGTTTGAGAACCCCCTTCGGCGCAGTCCGATGGAGTTAACACCGGCAAAGGCAAGGGGTTCGCGGCCTGCTTTGCAGAAGGGGGGGATGTCCTTTCGGGCCATTCCGCCACCTGAGATAAACGCATGTGCCCCAATGTGAACAAACTGATGGATCGCAGCCAGTCCGCCAACAATAGCCCAATCGTCAATGATAATATGTCCTCCGAGGTTTACGGCATTAGCTAAAATTACATTGTTTCTTAGAATGCAATCATGTGCAATATGTACGTAAGCCATAAGCAGGCAATTATCGCCAATTACGGTTTCCATATTGGCTTTGGTCCCCCGGTTGATGGTGACAAACTCACGGATTGTTACCTCGTTGCCTATCTTAACCAGTGTGTCTTCACCGTCATATTTCAGGTCCTGCGGGATCGCTGCAATGACGGCACCCGGAAAGATGCGGCAGTTTCTGCCAATGTGTGCCCCTTCCATGATCGTGACATTAGAGCCGATCCAGGTACCTTCTTCAATGGTCACATTTTTTTCAATGTTAACAAAGGGTTCAATTACAACGTTCTTTGCAATTTTGGCTTGTGGATGAACGTATGCTAAGGGTTGATTCATATCAGGCTTGTTTGTTTTTTACAATTTGTGCAGTCATTTTCCCATCCATTACTACCTTGTTGCCCACATAAGCTTTTCCCGACATGGTGCAAATACCTCTTTTGATTGGATTGTCAAGTTTAATGACAAATACAATGACATCACCGGGCACAACTTTATGCCTGAACCTGGCATCATTGATTTTCAGGAAATAAGTTGAATAGAGTTCCGGATTTTCCATTTGTTGCAAAACGAAAATCCCCCCGGCCTGTGCCATGGCTTCTACCTGTAAAACGCCGGGCATCAATGGTTCATCAGGAAAATGGCCTGTAAAAAAAGGCTCGTTCATGGTTACGTTTTTTAAGGCAATAATGTGGTTTTCATCAATTTCAAGCACTTTGTCAACCAGTAAAAAAGGAGACCTGTGAGGCAGAATCTTTTTTATGTCATTGATGTCATATACCGGGTCAGCATAGATATCAAAAGGAGGTTTTTCGTTCATGGGTTTATTATTTAAATGATATTCTTTCAAAACGCTTGCAAATTCAGTGTTTATTTGATGTCCGGGCCTGTAAGCTGTAATATGGCCTTTAATGGGTTTGCCCAATAAAGCCAGGTCGCCCATGACATCAAGAAGTTTATGCCGGGCAGGTTCGTTGTCAAAATGAAGTACCAGGTTATTGAGAATGCCTTCAGATTTTACTTTTACACGGGGTTTGTCGAACAGGTCAGCCAGCCGGTCGAGTTCTTTTTGAGAAACTTCCCGGTTGACAAAAACAATGGCGTTGCTCAGGTCGCCGCCTTTAATCAGGTTGTTTCTGAGCAGATATTCCAGTTCATGCAGAAAAACAAAAGTCCGGCAATTGGCTATTTCTGTTTTAAATTTTTTAATGTTTTTTAAACTGGCAGCCTGTTCACCCAGTACACGGGTTTCAAAATCAATGACCACGGTAAGTGAATAGTCATCGGCGGGCTCAGCAACAATTTTTGCTTTCTGTTCAGGTAGTTCAAGCACAACAGGTTCTTTTATTTCAATGTATTCCCTGTCGGCAGTTTGTGCTTTTATCCCGGCTTGTTCAAGGGCTTCAACAAAATATCTGGAGGATCCGTCTTTAATGGGGATTTCCTCCATGTTCAGTTCAATCAGGACATTATCAATTTCCAGCCCGGTCAGCGCAGCCAGGACATGTTCAATGGTAAATACCTTTGCCCCGTTTTTTCCAATGGTTGTCCCGCGGGCAGTGCCCACCACATGGTTTATGTCCGCTTCAATAACAGGCTGTGAGTCAAGGTCAGTCCTTTTGAATTTAATTCCGTGGTTTACCGGGGCGGGTTTAAATGTCATCTCACCGATCTGCCCTGTATGTAAGCCTGCTCCCCTGACGGTTACAGGGTTTACTATTGTTCTTTGTTTCACTGACATTCAAAAAAGGAATATATACACAGATTCGTTTAGCACTTTTGAAAAAGTTGTGCAAAAGTAAGAAAAATTGGGCACCCGGGTTAAGAATAAAATTAAGCAGGTAAAGTATAGTTGGATGATGAAGTTGAGAAAGTTTAAAGGTTTTTTAGTTTCCTTTCCAGTTCGTCAATTCGTTTTACAAGGTTATCGAAACGGCGAAAATGAATATAAGAACGTTGAAAATCGCGAAGTGGAAAAGCCGGTGAACCCTCATAAAAAGTCCCGTCAGGAATATTCCTCCCCACGCCGGACTGAGCGGAAATCTTAACATCATCGCCAATAATAAGATGCCCGGCAAAACCAGCCTGCCCGCCAATCATACAATTCTTTCCTATTTTTGTTGATCCCGATATTCCTGTCTGTGCTGCGATGACGGTATTCTCGCCAATCTCAACATTATGGGCAATCTGGATGTGGTTATCCAGTTTTACACCACGATGGATCAGGGTAGAACCCAGTGTGGCACGGTCAATAGTGGTGTTGGCTCCGATCTCAACTCCTTCTTCCAACACAACATTTCCAATCTGCGGAACTTTTTTGTAATTTTTATCTTCTTGTGGGGCAAAGCCGAACCCGTCACCACCGATAATAACTCCGGAATGCAGGGTACAGTGGTTGCCAATGGCCGTTTCTTCATATAAAATAACGCCCGCATAAATACAGATATCGTCGCCAATCTGGCAATTGTCTCCGATTACCGAATTCGGGTAAATCATGGTACGGTTACCGATAACCGTATTTTTACCAATAACAACAAATTCACCGATGTAAACCTCTGCCCCGATTTTACAGGTAGGGTCAATAGACGTTTTTTCCGAAATACCGGTTTTCCGCCCTTTTGCCTGTTGAACCATTTCAAGCAATCCGGCAAAAGCAGAATAAGCATCTTTTACCCTGATCAGTGTGCCCGCAATCTTTTTTTCGGGAACGAAGTCTTTATTTACGATGATAATTGAAGCCTGTGTACTGTAAATATACCTGGTATAAATGGGATTGGCCAAAAACGTAAGGGTACCGGGTTTTCCTTTTTCAATTTTTGACAGTGAGGTAACCTCCTCGTCAGGATTGCCTTCCACCTTTCCGTTGAGGGCCTCGGCTATTTGTCGGGCAGTAAATTTCATGATTAAAAATTTTGTTGCAAGATACGGATTTTGGGTCATTCCATGCTCTGCCGGTTCAGGATGAACGCAGCCTGCCTTTTACGAAAGCTTCATAAAATTTCTTTGGGATAACACAAAAAATATTTGGTAATGGGTTTGGAAAGAAGCGAGATATTCAATTCCTCTGTGGCTTCACCGATGTTTTTTACCGAGCCGTCCCTAAACAATATTTCAATCTGATCGTTGCCGGGTTGGTAGGCATAGTTTGAGGTGCTGTCGCTGATGATGTAATAAATTGATTCTTCTTCCGTAAGTTGGTATTTATTCATTGTTTTCAGCCTGATATTACGGACATAATCTTCCCCAAAAGGCTGGTTTTGTAATTCTATCCTGAACAACCGCCGGTTAACAAGTCCCTTGCTTAAAAATGACAAAACCTTGTCAGGATGATTTTTCCAGACTTTCATTGCCCCGAACACGTCATAATCATCAAGTTCTGAGAACTCTCTGATTACCCGGTTATCATAAAAATCAGACAAGGATGTTTTGCGGTTAAGGAAGAAAGAGAGGGCAGGGGAGGCGAAAAGTTTTTCTCCCCCCATACTCAGATATTTGGCTCTTTTCAGCAGGCGCATCATCATATATTCGGCAGCAAGAACGGTTTTATGCAGATACACCTGCCAGTACATCAACCTGCGGGCGGTAATAAACTTTTCCACGGAATAAATCCCTTTGGCCTCAATGACCAGTTCATCACCTAAAATATTCAGCATATTGAGCAATCGTTCAAAATTGATCACGCCTTCGGCAACGCCTGTAAAAAAACTATCACGCTTGAGGTAGTCCAGCCGGTCCATGTCAAGCTGGCTCGAAACCATCTTGTTCAGGAACTGTTTTGGATATTTTTTTTCAAATATTTCCAGGGCTGTCGAAAGCTGACCTTCAAAAGACCAGTTTAAGCGGTTCATAAACACCAATGACAATTCTTCGTGGCTCACCCCGTCAACAATGGCATGTTCAAGGGCATGCGAATAAGGGCCATGGCCGATATCGTGCAATAAAATGGCTATTTCCGCACCAAGTGCTTCGTCTCCGGATATTTCGTGGCCTTTGGACCGCAACTCGGCAATAGCCCTTTGCATCAGGTACATTGCCCCCAGCGAATGATGAAAACGCGTGTGAAGCGCACCCGGATAAACCATGTGCGTCAACCCCAGTTGTTTGATCCTCCTCAGCCTTTGAAAATAAGGATGTTCGATGATGTCGAAGATCAACTCGCTGGAAATGGAAATAAAGCCGTAAACCGGGTCATTGAAAATTTTTCGTTTGTTCGTTAGTGAAAAGCTCATAAATTTTGTTAAATTTGATGGAAACCAAAGTCCTTAAAAGCAATTTTTGGGTGATTTTTGCATTCTATTACAAAGATAACAGAATAATAACTAAATAATAACTACTGAGAATGAGTAAAATTAAAATACTATGGGCCGATGATGAGATTGATATGTTAAAACCACACATTATCTACCTGAAGGAAAAGGGGTATGATGTGGATGCGGTGAACAGCGGTGATGAGGCACTTGACCTGATCAGCAAAAAAAATTACGATATCATTTTTCTGGATGAACAGATGCCCGGGCTGAGCGGAATAGAAACCCTTGAAAGGATGAAAAACGATTTTCCGAATATGCCCATTGTCATGATTACCAAAAGTGAAGAAGAATCCATCATGGAATCGGCCATCGGTTCCAATATTGCCGACTATCTGATCAAACCGGTCAAGCCCAGCCAGATCCTGCTTTCTTTGAAAAGAAACCTCGAAAACCGGAAACTTGCCGGTGAAAAGGCGACCATGAACTATCAACAACAGTTTCGTGAAATCGGCATGAAACTCAGTGAAAACCTGGAACATGAGGAGTGGGTTGATATTTATAAAAAACTGGTCAGATATGAACTCGATCTGGAAAAGTCGGATGACGAAGGCATAATTGAAGTGCTCAATATGCAGAAAAGCGAAGCCAACAGTGCATTTAGTAAGTTTTACGAGAAAAATTATTTGGATTGGCTACATGGTAACACGGATAACAAACCGGTTATGTCGCACACCTTGATAAAAGACAAAGTATTCCGGGAAATTGACGGGAACGAGAAAGTGTTTCTGCTGTTGATTGATAACCTGAGGTATGACCAGTGGAAAGCCATCCAGCCGATGATAGAACAATTTTTCAGGGTGCAGAGGGATGAAATTTATTATTCAATACTCCCAACCACCACCCAATATGCGCGCAATGCCCTGTTTGCAGGGTTGATGCCAAACGAGATCAGAAAATACTTTTCCAACTACTGGACTGATGAACATGAAGAAGGGACAAAAAATCAGTTTGAGAGCCAACTGCTCCTTGAACAACTTAAACGTTACGGGAAGAATGTAAAAACTACATACAACAAGATATTGAACCTGAATGCAGGGCGGAAACTGTTTGATAACATATCAAACCTGATGTCCGGTGATTTCAATGTAATTGTTTACAACTTTGTGGATATGCTTTCGCATGCCCGTACCGAAATGGAGATTATCAGGGAACTGGCTGATGATGAGCCGGCTTATCGTTCGCTGATGATGTCATGGTTTGAACATTCTTCGCTTTTCGATATCATAAAATATCTTTCGGATAAAAATGTAAAACTGTTCATTACAACCGATCACGGTTCGATCAAAGTTACCGATCCGGTAAAAATTGTCGGCGATCGGAACGTGAACACAAACCTTCGTTATAAATTTGGGAAAAGCCTGGCATACAATCCAAGACAAGTTTTTGAAATTCGCGATCCGGAAAGCTATTTTCTGCCGAAAATCAATGTGAGCACAAGTTATGTTTTTGCAAAAAGCAGTGACTTTTTTGCTTATCCGAACAACTTCAATTATTACGTAAACTATTATCGCAATACATTCCAGCATGGGGGTATTTCAATGGAAGAGGTGATGATCCCGATAATTACACTGAGTTCCAGATAATGGAAGAAAACCAACTGATTTCTTCAGGCATCCACGATTTGCAGCAGGTTGCGAAGCAGATTCTTTCGGAAATGAAAGATGAGCGTATTTTTACCCTTTACGGTAAAATGGGAGCCGGAAAAACCACACTGATCAAGGCTTTTTGCCAGGTTCTCGGCGTAAAGGATGTGGCAAGCAGCCCTACCTTTGCCATTGTGAATGAGTATTCGGGAGATCAATTGCAACCCGTGTTCCATTTTGATTTCTATCGGATAAAGAAGATTGAAGAAGTGTTCGACATCGGATATGAAGAATATCTTTACAGCGGATATTACTGTTTTATTGAATGGCCCGAATTGATCAGCAATCTACTCCCCGATGATTATGTACAGATCATAATTGATATCAGGGATGACGAGGCCCGGGAAATTACTTATGGTTTACATCGGAAGGGAAATTCCCCGGTTCCCTGACTTCAAAGCAAGTCAGCAGATCAGGTTGCCACTCGCTCCAAATAATCCATTGTATCGGGGCCCAGGTTGAACAATGCGTCAATGATGCTCAGGTTGGGAATAAACCCGTGACGGTCGGAAAAAACCTGGATGTATTCGGGAAAATGATTCAGTGTCGCCGTTTTTTTAGGGGTTATGGCATACCGCAAGTCATATAGCTCGCGCGGCTTTTTCACAAAATTACGCGTGAGTTTAATATTAGGGTTGATGCCTGTTAATTTGAAGAGGGTATTCAACAATTTGAGGTTAAACCGGAACAGGTTTTCATGTTGTCCGGTATAAAACAACTCCAGTTCATCGCGATAGTAAAGAAAATAAGGGGAAGCCAGATAAGCGGCTTCAATGGCCCTCCAGTGGTTGAGATACCATTTCTCCCTGTTTAAAATGAGGACGTCTTTTATTTTTGTGTGATTTCCATCAGGTTTGGTTACCGGTATGATTAACGGCATTTCCCCTTTCTCCGAATAAATTATACAACGGTTACGGTAAGTTTGTTTGGGATAGGTCTCAAATTGTTCAATGTAAATTGTATCGGCCTTCATCAAATAATAAAAGTACTCGGCTGTTGGCAGATAGGCAATGGACAACAATATTTTATTTTGATCAGGTTTCACCGCAGTGCAAAAATAGAAAAGGCCGCATAAACCGCGGCCTTTTCATTCAGTCTTCATCAATAAATTTATGCCGTTTTGGGCTGGGCCAGCAATACGTCACTAATGGCTTGTTTCAATGTTTCTTTGGGCAAAGCACCCATGGCCATTTGTGGTTGTCCGTCTTTCGGGCAAAACAGCAACGAAGGGATGCTCCTGATACCGAATGCGGCGGCCAGTTCGGTTTGCTCCTCCGTATTGACCTTAAAAATATTGATCTGGCCTTTGTATTCTTCTGCAAGTTCTTCAAGAATGGGGGCGACAATTTTACAAGGTTGACACCAGTCAGCATAAAAATCAATTAAACAGGGCAACTTACCTTCAAATTGCCATTCTTTATTTTTCTCATAATTAAAAACTTTTTCCAGAAAAGTTTCTTTTGTTAAATGCTCCATTTTGATATCTTGTTGTTTAATAATCAGTTTATAAAATAAGGTTATTTGGTCTTCAATAAATTTTCGTTGATAATTCTGATATATTCATCTTTGGGCAATGCCCCAACCTGCATACCCGGTTTGCCTTCTTTGGGTGAAAACAATACGGCAGGAATGCTGGAAACCTGAAAAACCGATGCCAGTTTTTTTTCTTTGTCAACATTAATCTTGTAAAACTTCACTTTTCCATCATATTTTTTTGCCAGGTCTTCCATGATGGGGGCCACCATTTTGCAGGGCCTGCACCAATCGGCATAAAAATCAATAACACAGGGTTCGTCCCCTTCATAAACCCATTTTTGCGGATTTTTTTCAAAGTCCCAGACTTTTTTCAAAAAAGTGTCATAAGTTAAAAATTCCGGTTTTCCACCCTGATCGTCAACGTTTGTGTTGGCTTTATTATCAGCGGATAATTGTTTTGTTTTCTGATTTCCCACTGCATTGGTACAACTCAGCGAAACAAGGGTAAAGAATAACGCCAGTACTACACTTAACTTCTTCATTTATATTGTATTTTATTCAAGATCATTTTCCGCGCCGCAAAGATAAATATAATTTTAATATAGCGCTTTAACATCACTTTTTTATCTTTGCTTTCAATTTGTATTCCATTCATATTAAAAATGGCTTTTTGTCAGTAAACGGATAGTTGCACATGAAAGCAGATATTGAGAAAAAGGTTTCGGCTTTTCGAAAGGTATTTCCTGATGAAAGCGCATGCATTAAGGTGCTGGCAGGCCTTAAATGGGAGCAGGGGTTTGTTTGCAGGAAATGTGGCCATAGCAACTATTGTGCAGGAAAAACCCTTTTATCAAGAAGGTGTACCCGTTGTAAAACAGAAGAGTCGGTTACGGCACACACCGTGTTTCATCATTGTAAAATACCGCTGAACAAAGCGTTTGAAATTGCTTTTATGGTCTGCAACAAACCTGACATTTCGTCTTATGAGATAAGCAGAAGATTGGATATGCGGCACATGACTTGTTATGATTTCCGGAAAAAGATCATGAATTGCCGTAAATCCTTCGACAAAAAGAATTTGTTGGAAAAAGTGCTCAACAACCTGAATGAAAAGGTAGAAACCTTAAGAATAACTATAAAGTAAAATGATTCCTGAAATCGCAAGGATAATCTTTCTGTTCAAATGACCAAGATTATTTTCAGTATTATAAAAAATGGGGTTACGGAAGGCTCCGGGCAACAACCCTGTTATCGTAAAATGTGGGAATAAGAATAAGTTTCTGCTCCGGAATATATCCCAGGTCGGCTGCCTGTATTTTTTGTTCGGTCGTATTTCCCAATACAATCTTTTCAGACGGACTGACCAGCATAATTCTTCCAGACCAGTTGGATATCACAAATTTTTGTCCACCCACAGGAACCAACCCGTCAATCGGGCCGACACCGGTAAATTTTACACGAATATTTTTTGATACAGGGTCAATACTCAGTAAATCTTCTTTGGTGCCAACCATTAATTTATTCTTATTAAATGCCAGTCCATTGGGGGATATGATTTTTTCATCCGTTAACCAACGTCTTACCGTATCATTCGACAGCTTCAGTATTTGGTTCTTTTCCGTATCGGTGATATACATATTCCCATTGTTATCGGCAACAAGATCATTCAAAAACTGAGCGCTGTCCACCCGGATCGTTTTCAGGATGATTGCGCGGTTAATATCAATGACTCGGATACGGTCAATATCGGTAACGTAAAGCAGGCTGTCAACAACAGCCATTCCTTTCGGGGCGTCCAGGCCGGTTACCCATTTCAATTCTTTAATTTTACCCTCTTTTGTCAGTAACGAAATGAAGCCGTTTCCATCCTTTTCCAGTGGTTTTCCATTGATGTTGGAAACATAGATTTGTTCACGGGCCGGGTCGAAATAAACCGATTCGGGTGTTTTAAAAACGGGTTTTGTTTCCCATACAACGGTAAAAACCTGAGCCTGCAGGTCTGACAATGCCAGCACCGTTAATAAGGTGAGAATAAATTTTTTTACTTTCATGGCTGATTTATAAGTTAGTTGAATAGATATGCCGCTTGTAAAAATAAGCAAAATAGTCAAAATTCATAAATCCGGGGATACGACAAACAATGGGGTTGTAAGATTTAGGCATTCCCGGGTTGTTAAAGGGGGCTCCAACAACGGGATAGGCGTTATGGCATCAACCTCAACTCACCAACTCCAGCAGCGTAATTTCTGGAAGAATCCCGATCCTGCCCGGATAACCAATCACGCCCAGCCCGCGGTTTACATACAAATAGCGGCCTGTTTTGTCGTGGTAAAGGCCTGCCCAGTGCTTATACATCCATTGTGCCGGGCTCCATTTCAGCCTGGGTGTTTCAATACCAAACTGGAAACCATGGGTATGTCCTGAAAGGGTGATATCAATATTATAGTTGCCCGGAACAATTATATCATCCCAATGGGTCGGATCGTGTGACATTAAAATCCGTGCAGCGGCATTTTCTGCTCCCCGTAAGGCTTTATTAATATCACCGTATTTTGGGAAGCGCGGGCTTGCCCCCCAGTTTTCAACGCCAACAAGTGCCAGTTTTTCCCCGGCCCTTTCAAAAACAACGTTTTCATTGTTCAGCATCTTCCAGCCGAGTCTATTGTATAAAGTATACAAATCTTCCAGGTTTTTTTCTTTGGCCTGCGGACTGGGCCAGGTAACATAATCGCCATAATCGTGATTTCCCAGCGTGGTGAATACACCCATCGGGGCATGTAGTTTTTTCAGGGCATCTTCAAAACGATAGGCCTCTTTAGTGGCAAAGTTGACGAGGTCGCCGGTAAATAAAATCAAATCGGGTTGCATTTCGTTTACCATTTCGATGGCTTGTTCCAGTGGTTTTAGCGAGGTCCAGCTTCCCAGGTGCATATCCGATATCTGAACAATCTTCAGCCCGCTGAACAATCCGGGCAGATGAGGTAACCTGACCTTTTCCTTTACAACATTAAACTGATAAACCCATTTAAACATGCCCGTAAACATGGTTCCCAAAACCAGGCCTCCGGTGATGTATCCCATATATTGCAAAAACCGGCTACGGCTCAGGCCTTCCTGCCTTTCCTTCACCTCTTCCCTTTTTTCTTTATTTAACAAATGAAAAAACCTGTCAATCAGCCTGACAATATCGGCCAGCAACAAAAAGATAACCGGGAATAATTTGGCGGTATAAAATATAAGGATAAAGCCCACAAGATAAGTTCTGAATACATCGTTCCAGTTGATGATAGGAACAATCAGTGATCCCACAGCCAGGGCTATCAGGGCTGAAAAAGGCAACCAGTAAAGGACTGAAATGAGTATCATCAACCATTTTCTGTAATTGAAAACGGCTTTTTTAATGGAAGACCACAGATACAGATCGGCCAGTACCATAAGAACAACAACAAAATATATGCCTGCATATTTGGGCATGCTGAAAACAATCAGGAAATATCCGAGGATAAATAAAACAGGTAACAGGAAAAAAATCAGTTTCGATTTCATCCGGTAAAAACTATCGATTTAAAATGGTAAAATATGCCTAACCCTTTTCTTTTATGTAATTTACAAGTCCTTTAGCTTCAAAAATATTCATCAGCTTTTCAGGAAGCGGGGCAAAAATAAACGTTTTTGAACCAACCGAGACCGTTCCTTTGGAAAAATTAACATTTATTTTATCTCCCGGCTGACAGGCATCCACCGCTTCGGGCAGGATGATGATTGGCAAACCCTGATTGACGGCGGAACGGTAAAAAATCCGGTTAACCGATTTACAGATCACAGCCTTTACACCGGCATAAGACAACCCGACAGCAGGATGTTCACGCGAGCTGCCGCAACCGAAGTTTGATCCGGCAACAATAACATCACCCGGCTTTACATTTTTAGTGAAGTTTACATCAAAACCCTGGAACAGATAAGGCATGATGCTTTCCGCATCGGAGCTGAGCACTTTATAAGTGAGGTTTCCGGCAAACATCTGATCGGTGTTCAGGTCGTTGGCATCCTTGTAATTCCATACCCCGTTGATGCGGCGGTTTTCATCTTCAGGAATGACAACGGTTGAGGTTTCCCTTGCTGCGTATGGAAATTTCTCGTTGTTATCAAATCCTCTCGGATCAACAATTTCGCCAGCCAGCGCCGAATGGGCCACTGTAGCCGGGGAAGCGAGGTAGATAAAAGCTTCTTTGTTTCCCATCCGCCCTTTAAAATTCCGGTTGGCTGTTGAAATAACGTTATACCCGTCTGCGGGTATCCCCTGACCTGTTCCGAGGCACGGGCCGCACGATGCCGACAGCACATTGGCGCCGGCTTCCATCAGCGTTTCGATGATGCCTTCCCGCAAGGCCTGCAAATAAATCTTTTTGGAAGCGGGAACAATGATCAATTGAAAATCTTCCGGTATCTTTTTTCCTTTCAAGACTTCTGCCGCGATTTTCAGGTCTTCAAAACGTCCGTTTGTACAAGTACCCACCATGGCTTCCTGCAGCTTGGTGCCTTTCACTTCAGCCACGGCTTTCACGTTGTCCACCTGGTGGGGCGCTGCCACCAGAGGGAAGATTTCAGAAAGATTGACCTCGATTTCTTTGGCATATCCGGCATCGGGGTCAGCCCACACGCCTTCGAACTTTTCACCAAGCCATTTTTTCAACACTTCATCATTTGGGAAGACAGCGTTTTTGGCACCCATTTCGGACGCCAGGTTGGCCAGGGTCATGCGCTGGTCAATGGTGAGCGTTTTCACGCCCTCGCCGTGATATTCGATGGACATGTAGTCAGCGCCGCCGGAACCGATCATCCCGATGATCCACAACGAGATGTCTTTGGCATAAACGCCTTTTTTCAGTTTTCCTGTCAGAGTTATTTTTAACGATTCGGGCACACGGAACCAGGTTTCCCCCTGCCTCCACAGGCCGGCGGCCTCTGTGCGGTCAATACCTGCCGCCAGCGTATTGAAAGCTCCTGCAGTGCAGGTATGGCTGTCGCTGCCTACGATGATCATGCCGGGTTTGGCATAATCGGCCATGATCTGGTGGCAGATGCCTTTGCCCGCATCATGGAAATTGGTGATGCCCTGTTCATGGACAATGTCACGGACTTTCTGGTACTGGTTGGCCAGGGCGGCGCTGGTGGGCGGTGCATTGTGGTCGAGCACGATCATTAGTTGTTCGGGGTATTTCACCTTTTCGCCGTTCATTTTTTTAAAGGTGTTGTAAATGCTGGCGGTGTTGTCGTGGGTGAGGATGATATCGGGCTTTTTAAAAACGATGCTGCCCTTTTCGGCGTCGAGTATTTTTTCAACAAATGTTTTTCCTTTCATTGTTGTTCTTTTGTTTTCTTTTGATACTATATAATGTGATTTGCAGTCCAGTGCCGAGTTTGCAAAAAGTTTGTTAAAATTCATAGAAGTTAAATTGAAGGTGACAAAAATAATACGAAACACGCAATCCGTAATACTTTGTCTGATTTTTATTCAGCAATCGTTTTCTGCCTATCTTAGACACCCAAAAGTTAAGAAAATTCTGAAAACAGAAAACCATGGATAAAATTGTATTTGATTTTTTACATGATCTGAATGAAAACAACAACCGCGACTGGTTCAATCTTCACAAAGATATTTACCAGGAGGCACGCCGCGAAGTCGAGCTTTTTGTTGATCATCTTATCCTGAACATCAAAACTTTTGATCCCTCCATTGGGGACTTACCGGCAAAGCAGAGCATGTTCAGGATATACAGGGATATTCGGTTTTCAAAGGATAAAACGCCTTATAAAACTTATTTCGGCGCTTACATGGCAGCCGGGGGGCGTAAATCGGAAGAGGCAGGCTATTATCTGCATTTTGCTGCCGATGAATGTTTTGCCTCCGGCGGTGCCTATTGCCCGAAAAGTGAAAACCTGAAAAAAATCAGGTCGGAAATCTATTATAACCCGGATGAATTTCTGGGAATTGTTAAATCCCGGGATGTTAACAAAACTTTCGGCGAACTGAAAGGGGAAAAGCTGAAAAGGCCGCCGGCGGGCTTCCCGAAAGATTTTGCCGGTATTGAATGGCTGAAATTTAAGGACTTTACCGTGTTTGCACATTTCACCGAAAAACAGGCCGTTGCACCCGGATTTGACACGACACTGATCAGCATTTATAAAAAAATGAAACCCATAAACGATTTCTTGAACAGGGCCATCCGGGATTGATGCGTAATTGCTTAATTCTATTGACTCCCAAAACTTCAATTTTTAACCAAAACGCAGGTTAATATTTAGGTGCGTTGATTTACGGTTGTAAATAATTGACCTTACCCGCAAAAATTAACATTATTTAATTTGTATTCTCCTGATATTAATTTGTATATTTGCAAACTCGTTAATTAACAAATATAAAAACAGAACATGAACTCGGATAAAATTTTATTTAAACTCCACGCAGAAGTCTGTAACTCAATGGGACATCCAATCAGACTGGAAACAGTGCACCACTTGAAGAAAGCAGAACTTTCATTCAGCGAAATAGCTGAACTTATCGGTGTTGGGAAATCAACACTTGCAAGACACTTATCTTTAATGGTAAGCAATGGCATACTACTGCAAAGAAAAGAAGGGGTAAATGTTTACTACAAAATTGCTTCCCCCAAGATAACTACTGCTTGTGCCTTAATGAGAGAAGTACTGATTGAACGCTTAAAAAGCAATATAGATATCGTTAATAATATTAAATAAAATGGAAATGAAAGAATTCATGAAAGAAACGATGGGGAAAATGATGTCCGGTATGATGAAACCCGAAAACATGCCACCAATGATGGACAAAATGATGGATAAGATGTTTTCCGAGATGACTGCGGAGGACAGAATGCAGTTTGCAGCCAATATGATGCCCAAATGTATGGAGATGATGTTTGCTGAAATTGATAATGATGCCAAAGTAAAACTTGCAAAAGAAATACTGGGAAAAATGATTTCAATACTTGAAAATATTACAAAGGGAAATTCGGGGAAACAAAAATCATCGTCAAAAAAAGATTAAGAAAAGTCAAAAAAA
Organism: uncultured Bacteroidia bacterium; assembly: GCA_913009755.1. Classification (GTDB taxonomy): domain Bacteria; phylum Bacteroidota; class Bacteroidia; order Bacteroidales; family F082; genus JAADID01. Next base: position 36,598 of record CAJVWU010000013.1, on the reverse strand, counting down.
TCACCAACTAAAACAAACTAAACAAGTTATGTGGACAGAACATTTTTGGATGGGTGGAATGTGGATCTTTCCGCTCATATTTTTAACCGTAATGATAATTTTCGCTTTCATTATTCTCAGCAGGGGCGGGTTTGCCCCCCCCTGGTATCGTGACGACAGAAATCAGTATCCTGGCGGGCAAAAGGAAACGCCCCTCGAAATCCTTAAAAAACGGTATGCCGGTGGGGAAATATCAAAAGAGGAATTTGAAAAAATAAAAAAGGATATATCATGAAAATTAATTTAACGGGGGAAAGTTGCCATATTGATGACAAAGGAAGCAGTTGCTGTGCGCCTGCTGCAGAAGAAGAAAAAAGCCTGAAAGAACATTGGAATAAAGCCTATTTAAACAGTCCTGATGATAAACTGGGCTGGTATGAAGCGTTTCCGGAAGAGACTATCTGTCTGGTCGAAAAATGTAATTTGTCACCTGATTCCGTGATATTAAATGTTGGTGCAGGGACTACCACGCTGATTGGGTTCCTTTTATTAATAGGCTACAAAAACGTAATTGCCACCGACATCAGCGATGCCAGCCTCAACAAACTAAAAATTAGCCTGGGGGATGACAAAGACAAAGTAAAATGGATTGTTGATGATTTGACCAGGCCAACGCTGCTGAACCATATTGCCCCCGTTGACCTTTGGATTGACAGGGCCGTCCTTCATTTCTTCACAGCACCGGAAGACCGGGATACTTATTTCGGGCTGGTCAGAAGCAAAGTGAAAAAAGGCGGTTTTGCCATTTTTGCGGAGTACAACCTGGATGGCGCTTCAAAATGTGCGGGCCTTCCGATTCATCGTTACAGTACGGAAATGCTGGTCAGAAGGCTTGGCAATGAGTTCGAACTCACCGGCAGTTTCGATCATATATACTTCATGCCTTCGGGCGCTGAAAGACCTTATGTTTATACATTATTTAAAAAAAGTTAAAACAATGAAAACATTAATTACCGCTTTTGTATTCAGTTTGTTAAGCACAATATTTGTTACTGCACAAACGAATATGAATAATACAGTTAAGGCAAATACAGAGGCAAAACAAGATAGTTCTATCAAAAGGAAATATGTTTCTATGTACTACAATGAAATTATTGACACCCCTTGTGAGCCTGTAATAGTTGATGGGAAAACATACAATGGTTGCTGCAAATTCACTTCCGAACAATTGAGAACCAATAAAGAAACCCGTTATGCAACCGACCCGTTCTCCGGTAAAAAAGTAGATAAAGCAACAGCCTATATTGCACCGGACCCAAATAAAGAGCGAGGCGTTTTGTATTTTGAATCAAAAGAGAATTATGACAAATACTTCAAATCATTGAAAAAATAGTTGATGAAAAATACAAATAAATCAAATCGTAAATGGCTTGGTGCCGGATTATTAACAGCAATTGCAGCCTCTTTGTGTTGTATCACCCCTATTTTGGCAATCGTAGGTGGATTGGGCGGTGTAGCCTCTGCATTTTCCTGGATGGAACCTTTCAGACCTTATTTAATAGCATTAACGATTGTTGTGCTCAGCATAGCATGGTACAACACTTTAAAAACAAAAAAATCAGATATAGATTGCGATTGCGAAGAAGAAACCAAAAGAAAATACATTAACTCAAAATCATTTTTACTGATTATTACAATTGTTTCCGCCGGGCTATTGGCATTCCCTTACTACTCTGGAATTTTTGTCCCTAAGCAAGAAAGCAAAAAAGTGTTAATTGTCAACGAGAAAAATTTGGTTGAAATGAAATTCACAATTAACGATATGGCCTGTTCTGCTTGTGAAGCACAAATTAACCACAACATTTCAAACCTTAAAGGAGTAATAAAAGTCAACACTTCATATAAAAATAAGCAAAGTGTCGTGGAATTTGATACAACAAAGACGAAAATTCAGGATATTGAAAATGCTGTTGATGAAACAGGATACACCGTTTCTGATTATGCCAGAATAAAGAACAAATAAAACCATAGTTTGTCATTGATTGACATCCTGCTTGTTTTGTGCTGAACAGCGTTACACAAGTCGGCTTACAAGTTAAAAAAAATAAAAATCCCCCTGTTTCCACCGTCAATTTCCCGATTAATTAAAAATAGTGATTATCTTTGTTGCGCCATTGTGCAACTATGCAACTTAAGAAAAATAACAATGAATACGTACACTGATTTTTTTAAGGCGTTAAGTGATGAAACGAGGTTAAGAATACTGCATTTGTTAGTGGTTTCAAAATCTGAACTTTGTGTTTGTGAATTCACTGACATTCTGGAAACGCCAACTTACAATGTTTCAAAACACTTGAAAATATTGAAAAATGCCGGTTTAATAAATGAAAGGAAAGAAGGACGCTGGGTTTATTTTGGTTTAACACCGGTTAAAGGAAGGTTTCTGGAACTTTTATTTGAGGCAATCAAAGAAATTCCTGCACAACAACTTAAAACCGACCTTAATGAATTGCAGAAAAGGTTTGACATCAGGATTGAAGGGAAATGTCTTTTGGGCATCCAAAAAGAACATTTAAAAAACCATTAAACACATAATTTATATGAAAACGATATTCGCCGTTTTACTCATGGCTCTATCCGTTCAAAGTTGTCAAAACCGCAAATCAGATTTAACAACTGTAGAAGATGTGCTGAACAACCCTGCTGAATATCTAAACCGGGAGGTTAGCATTCAGGGCATTGTAAGCGGGGTAGATTCAGCCAGACAGCAATTTCGCATTATCGGAGAAAAAGAATTTGAAGAATGTGGTGTTGATAAATGTAATGCAAACGAACAGTTGCCCGTCCGGTTTAAGGAGGCCTTACCTGCAATTAAGGATAGAGTTGAAGTTTCGGGGCAAATAACAAAAACAGAAAAAGGGTTTGTATATGAAGCAAAATCCGTTAGAAATATTAAAGATATATCAGCCGAATAGTAACCGGTTGTCATTAAAAGAAATTTTTGAAGACCTGACACGGATTTCAGAAATTAAAAAGTGTTCTTTTTGTGGGTGTAATGCAGGCACTTTAAAGGAGTTTGCAGAATTGGCACAGGCTGTTGGCGAAAACGAACTGGCTGCAAAGGCAGGTGAGCTGCAAATTAAAATTAATGGCCAAAAAAAATACGATTGTCTTGGCTGTAATCCTTGTTATCCTGCCGATATTTCCAATTTACTGTTTGAAATCAGTGATAATCAAGGTGATGAAAACAAAGAAGAACCCTGTTCATCCGAATCCTGTTCGTGCAACACACCGAAACCAAAAAATAAATGGCCGGTGGAAAAGGGCAGTTTTTTTATAGGAAACGAAAAGGCAACAGTTGCAATCGACACTTTATCAAATACTAAATTACCGGGGCAGCTTATCGAATCATTAAAAGATAAGATTGCCATAGCCGGCTACTGCGAAACCGAAAATATCGGTGTGGAGAAAGTGGTGAAAAACATTATTTCAAACCCCAATATACGTTCCTTTATAATTTGCGGAAATGAAAGTGGACAGGATATGATGGGGGGGCATTTTTCGGGGCAGGCTTTACTCGCATTACATTCGAACGGCATGAACGAAAAAAACAGAATCATCGGGGCAAAAGGGAAACGTCCCGTGGTGAAAAATTTAAGTACGGGGCAGGTTGAGCGTTTTCAATCCCAAATTGAAATTATTGACCTTATCGGGAACAATTCGATGGAAGATATAATCCGATACACAGAGATTGCCCGTTCCAAAAAGAAAACAACATCCGACAAGAAGGGAATGTATGAATTTGTCAATAATGAGATTATCGCACAAAACCCTCCAAAACTGCACCTGGATAAAAAAGGGTATTTTGTCATACTGCCGAATAAACCGGAGAAAAAGATATTTGTTGAACATTATGCCAACAACGGGGAATTGTTACAAACGATTGTGGGAAATGATGCGGCGGCTATTTATTATACAATTATCGAAAAAGGGTTTATATCATTACCTGATCACTGTGCCTATCTCGGTAAAGAACTGACCAGGGCGGAATATTTTATAAAATACGGTATCCCTTACGTACAGGACAAAGCATTGGGCGAATTAGCAGATGAGTAAAAGACAAAAAACAATAATTATAACCGGGTTTTGTTTAACCTTATTGATTCATTTCTTTTGGGTAAGCAAAACCCTGGCCCCTAAAACACAATGGGCTGATGTGAAAGCTGTTTCCGGAAACAATTTAAGCGGGTATGCTATTTACTTTCAGGATGGGGAATACTTTTTCGGGTTGTCTTATGCCCTGGCCATTGCGTTTACCCTGTTTGCCTTTTCCAGAATGAAAATTGACCGGAAAAAAGGGGCGGCAGGGTTTTTCGGCGGCATCACATTTTCGGCACTGCTGGCTTCATTTGGTTGTTTTCTTATTGGTTGTTGCGGTTCGCCGATGGCCGTTGTATATCTGAGTATGTTTGGCAGTTCATACCTGAAAATTGCAAAACCGGCAATATTTATTGTTACGCTTCTAAGCGTGGTTTACGGCTATAAAAAGATTAAACGAAACAGGGATAAACTCTGTAAAAGTTGTGGGGACGATTCTTGTGATTGATGGCAACCCGTCCGGTGCAGTCTTTGTCAGTTAAATGCAGCTTATAAAAAAGGCGTATTCCGTTCGTTAACGATAAAAATCATTGGAATGGATCAGAACTTTATTCCAAATGCCAACCCTACTCTTATACCTGCCAATAGCCCGTGCGCTTGAAGTGAAGCACCATTTTGATCTACATAGATGGTTTTTTTCGTATAGGGAATATCTAACTTGTTCAGGTTTTCCCTGATGTCATTTTGTATTTCTTCTGATAAAGGTACTGTTGACACACCGCTTAAAATGGAATTTTCAACCCCGATTAAAGGCCCGAATATCCACCAGTCGAGGCTCAGGTGTTTTCCAAAAGTCCATTGTGCTCCCAACATAAAACCCCCGGTGTTAGCCGTGAGGTGACCCGATAAAATGATGGTACTGTCCTGACCGCCGGGGATATCGCCATAATTATATTCCAGGTTACTGATGTTAAATCGGGCATAGCGATAACAGGGTGCAATATAGAAACCTCTTCCATATCCTTTTTTCCCTAAATAAAACCGGATTTCAGGTGTAATGGCGAAATTACTGACTTTTATTTTTTTGATGACTTCTTCGGCATTGGGGTCACCATCACCAAATGTTTTGTAAGCAAGAAACATATACGGCACAGTTGTAGTTGGCATAACCCTGACGGCAATTGCACCTGACAGTAATTTGTTAAAAACCCTCTCGTATTGAACACTAATGTTTTTCATTAAAAGTGACGTCAGGTTGAGCTTGATAAAATTCATACGGACCACGCCTGAATCTATTGTCCCGGACAATACAGAATCCAAAGTATCGGGCGCAACCGTATTGGTTTGTGCATTCAGGCTAAATAGTAAACAAACCATCAAAACGGAAAGCAAAAATGTTTGTTTTGGCTTCATATCATTAACTTTTTTAAATCATAAAAAACGCCAGTTTCCCGACGTCCTTGTTTCATTAATGAAGTCATACGTTCAAAAGCAAATAAAGTTCATGAAAGGATTCGGATTTGTTTTCCAGACAGTTGGTAAACAGATAACCCAATGGCTGTTGCAAATCATTTTCTGCAATTGCCGGTGAAAGAAAACGGCCTGGAAAAGCCCGCCGAAGTTCCGCATTCGCGGAACTTCGGCGGGCAGGGTCGGGGTAGCAAGATTCGAACTTGCGATCTCCTGCTCCCAAAGCAGGCGCCTTAACCGGACTGGGCCATACCCCGTAAATTATGAACTAAATAACCGCCTTCGTCTCGTTTAAAACGAGACTTCGGCGAGCGGAGGCGGAGAGGGGGGGATTCGAACCCCCGGTACCCTTACAGGTACGCCAGTTTAGCAAACTGGTGGATTAAGCCACTCTCCCACCTCTCCAATTATCCGGAATAGCTTATTGATAAGTTAATTCAAAATATGATAAAGAACCTTTTCTGCTTTTATAACAGCTTACTGCTGCCCTGAAAATCAGGACTGCAAAAATAGAGATTTGTTTCGTATCTCCAAACAAGGAAAATCATTTTTTCCGGTTGTTAAATTTTGGATAAAAACATTCAAGCCTGGCGATGCTTCCGAAATAACACACAGAACAACAACAGATTTGACATTTAAACTTGTAAGTGACCGATTATATTATTCTCTTTCTGATATTTTTTACCAGAAACGAAAATGAAGGAAAATATCTCATAAGTACGCAAAATGCCTTTGTTTTCATCCAAACAGGCAAATCTTTCCGCAACAAAACCGCTATCATTTTTCTGGCTATATTTTCCCGCTTTTCAGAAGCATTCACCTCTTTTTTTGGCAGTGATCTTGCAATATCAATCCAGGTCATCGGCAAACGCTTCCGTAAGAAATCCCCTTTCACGGTAATATTCTCCGAATGCGAACGGTATGCCGCCATTTTTTCATCCATAAAACCCAGTTTCCCCACCTGCGCCAGTTTGAGCCAGTACCAGTAATCGTGAATGAACCATAGCTTTTCAACCTCTTCTTCTGTCTTTGGAGTCAGCGCTTTATACAGGTCATACCGTAAACACATCGTATTGGTATTTATAAAATTCTTATCCCACAAATCCCAGAACACATCTCCGGTTTTATAAAGTGTTTCCCTTTCAACGAAATAAGGAGATGGCTCCTGCTCCCTGCCTTTTTCATCCACAAAGATCACATTGGAATGAAGCATTGAATAATCAGGATTTGCTTCCATAAAATCAATCTGTTTCTGCAGTTTCAGCGGGTCAATCCAGTAATCGTCCCCGTCACAAACCAGTTGGTATTTTCCTTTCGTTGCCCACGTTACATGAAAACTGTTATGCAGTGGTCCTTTGTTGGTTTCTGAAATTACAGGAACAACAATATCGGGATACCTTTTCTGATAATCCAGCAATATTTCCTTTGTGCCATCCGTGCTGCCATCATCACCGACAACGATTTCAAACGGAAAATCCGTCTTTTGTTCCAACAGGCTGTCAAGGCATCGGCCGATAAATTTTTTATGATTATAGGTTAGCACTTTGATGCTGGCTATGGGTTCAGTCATTATAGTTTTTTTAATTATTACGGATTATGCAAAGTAAATTACGACATTGTCAACCGTTTTGTTACATCTTATCTAAATATCATAAGTTTCCCCTTCATTACTCAGGTACGATTCCGGAAAAATTTCACGTGCTTCTTGTTGTAATATTTCAATATCTTTTTTAAACCGGGCGGAATAATGTCCCAGCAACAGTTTTTTTGCCCCGGATTTCAAGCCTACTCTGGCTGCCTGTGCTGCTGTGGAATGCAGGGTGATGTTGGCAAGTTCTTCCCTCGAATTGTCAAAAGTGGATTCGTGATAAAGCAGATTGACGCCTTTAACAAAGTGTGCCGTGCTTTCGAGCCAGGCTGTATCGGAGCAATAAGCAAAAGAACGCGGCAGCGGAGCTGGAATTGTGATTTGCTCATTCTTGATCAGTTTGCCCCCGGGAATTGTAAAATCGGCACCACTTTTAATTTCATGGATTTGTTTAATGGTTGGCCTGTATCTTTTAACAAATGCTTTGTCAATGTTGGGAGGCATCGTTTTTTCGCGGAAAAGAAACCCCCAAACTGCAATGCTGTGTTTCAACGGAAACAACGTAACCTTCATATATTCATTTTCATAAAGCGTTGCCCCTTTTTTATAATCTTCAAGGGGATGCAATTCGAACGGGTAATGTAAAGTAGTCTCCGATAAACGCAACTGGGTATGAATAATCTCATAGAGATCTTTGGGGGCAAAAACATGAAGTGGTTTTTCACGGTGCATCAGGTGCAAGGTGTTCATCAGGCCTATTAAACCGAAATAATGGTCACCATGCAAATGGCTTATAAAGATATGATTGAGGTTGGTCTGCTTTACTTTATACCTGATCATCTGCATTTGTGTGCCCTCGCCGCAGTCAATCAAAAATTGACGGTTGTGATGTTGTACCAGTTGGCCGGATGGGCTATGCCATGAAGTTGGCACTGCCGATCCACATCCTAAAACCGTCATTTGAAATTTTTGCATAGCTTTTATTGAACCGGTCAAAAATAAAAAAATCCCCACTTCGAAAGGCAGGGATTTTCACCATTTTCAAATAAATAAGAATTATTTATTCTTTTTGTCCTCTTTTTCAGCAATCTCTTTTTTAAGGTTTGCCAAAACATCAAGGTCGCCGAGGGTTGTTTTCTCAAGTTTCTCGTTGATTTTTTTCACATTACGTTTTGTTGATTTGGCGGCTACTTCGCCTTTTCTTGCTTCACGGGCCTTGGCAGCACGCGGGTCTTCTTCAAACAAACGGGTATGCGAAAGAATAATCTTTTTATTTTCCTTGGAAAATTCAATCACTTTAAAATCAATTGTTTCATCAGCTTTAATCATACTGCCGTCTTCTTTTCTCAAATGACGGTGCGGTACAAAACCTTCAACACCATAAGGCAACGAAACCACAGCCCCTTTGTCATTAAGATTGATCACGGTTCCCTGGTGAACCGAATCAAGGGTAAAGACCGTTTCAAAAACATCCCATGGATTTTCTTCCAGTTGTTTGTGTCCGAGGCTTAAACGGCGGTTTTCTTCGTCCACATCCAACACAACCACTTCAATGTCTGCACCAATCTTGGTAAATTCTGCCGGGTGCTTGATCTTTTTTGACCAGGAAAGGTCGCTGATATGGATCAGTCCGTCAACACCTTCTTCAATCTCAACAAAGATACCGAAGTTGGTAAAGTTGCGGACTTTGGCCGTATGTTTGGAAGCGACGGGATATTTTTCGCGGATGTTGTTCCATGGATCGGGGATCAGTTGTTTCATGCCCAGCGACATTCTTCTTTCTTCACGGTCAAGGGTAAGGATAACCGCTTCCACTTCATCACCCACTTTCAGGAAATCCTGTGCAGTGCGCAGATGTTGCGACCACGACATTTCCGAAACATGGATCAGGCCTTCAACGCCGGGAGCAATTTCGATAAATGCACCATAGTCGGCCAGCACAACCACTTTCCCCTTTACTTTATCACCTATTTTCAGGTTTTCATCAAGCGAATCCCACGGATGGGGTGAAAGTTGTTTTAATCCCAATGCAATACGTTTTTTGTTTTCGTCAAAGTCGAGGATGACCACTTTCATTTTCTGGTCCAGTTCCACCACTTCTTCAGGATGATTGATACGCCCCCAGGAAAGGTCGGTAATATGGATCAGTCCGTCAACACCTCCCAGGTCAATAAACACTCCGTAAGATGTAATATTTTTGACTGTTCCTTCAAGCACCTGTCCTTTTTCCAGCTTGGAAATGATCTCGGCTCTTTGCTGCTCCAGTTCGTCTTCGATGAGGGCTTTGTGCGAAACAACCACATTTTTATATTCCTGGTTGATCTTAACAACCTTAAATTCCATGGTCTTGTGAACATAAATATCGTAGTCGCGGATGGGTTTTACATCAATTTGCGATCCGGGAAGGAAAGCTTCAATATTAAATACGTCAACAATCAGCCCGCCCTTTGTACGGCTCTTAACAAACCCGGTAATGATCTCATCCTTGTCAAATGCTTCATTGATCCTGTCCCATGATTTCAGTAAACGGGCCTTTTTATGTGAGAGTACCATTTGTCCGCTTGCATCTTCCTGGCTTTCAACATAGATGTCCACAACATCACCCACTTTCAGGTCAGGGTTGTAACGAAATTCGTTGAAAGGCAATATCCCATCGGATTTGTAGCCGATATTCACCACAACTTCACGGTTTGAGATGGAAACAACAGCACCTTCAATTACTTCATGTTCGGTAATCGAGCTAAGGGTTTCCCCGTAAATATCTTCCAGTTTGCTTCTTTCGTCTGCAGAATAAATATCCTGTTTTTTACCGAGGGCATCCCAGTCGAATTCAGCCGGTTCATTGGCCTTTTCTTCCGGATCATCTTCTTTCACCTCAGTTTGTAACTCGTCAACAACTTCCTGCTTTTCTTCCACGGTATTTGTCTTTTCTTCAGTATCTTCTTTGGGTTGTTCCTCAGCTACCGGTTGTTCTGCCTCTTTAACAGGTTCTTCAATGATGTCTTGCTCTTCAGCAGTTGGTTGTTCTTCGTTTTCCGGTGTTTCTTCCGCTTTGTTTTCAGCTTCAGCCTCTGTTTCTTGTTTTTCTTCAGCTTTTACTTCTTCCACTGCTGTTTCTTTGGGTTCTGCCGTTGCTTCAACAGTTTTGGGAGTTTCCTGTTCGTTGGCCTCTGCCGGTTCGGCAGCAGCCTTTTTTTCAATTTCTGACATAAAAAAATAATATGTTTTCAGATCAGCCGCCCGGTTCCTGCGACCTCAAAACGGGTTAAACAATTTATTGAACTCTTTTCAGGAATCTGGATAAAAAGCCTTTATCCCCACATCCGGGCCTCCTGAAAATCGGGCTGCAAAAGTAGATAATATTATTGAAACGGAAAAGAATTATTTATCCATCAGTACAAACCGGTCACCGGTGGCCGGAAAAAGATCGTGATTGACCGGATCAAAGCGCCAGTAAGTGCCCGGCTGTTTGCCGGACGGTAAATGTTTTTGGATGTATTTGTTCATCAGCAGGTCAAAAGTGTAGGCAGCATAAGTCCGGCCAAGCTGGTAAGCAAAATTGTACACATCATCGGTGTCCAGTGAATCTATCTTGTAAAAATATTTCACATTATCGGTAAATACATCATACGTAAATTCACCTTTCAGATCATCCGTAATTTCATCGCTGGCAAAATAAACCTGCCTGCCGTTTTTATTGTTGTTCACCTCACTGATCTCAAACCACGAGTCAACCGTAATGGTATTCAATAATTGATCATGATAATATTGTATGTTATCTATCCAGGTCTCATCCCGGTAGGGCAAAGCATTTTCTTCCACCTCAATTTGCGCAACATTTACCAAATAAGCATTTCGGTCTGTTTCCATAAAATCTGCAGTGTTATCTTCGTTGTAAATAGTAAAATTAAATTTCTTCAGTTCCTTTTTGAGCCCAAGCACATAATTGGCGATAAACATCGAGTCATCCAGATATTGAAGAATATCGGAATTGGCCAACAAAACCGAATCGGAAAGGGATTTGTCTGTAATTCCCAGCGAATCGAGGATATAAGTTTTCAGGGATGTTTTGTAAATATATGCAGGCTTCAACAACAAAATACTGCGGGCAGTATCATTTTTCACATATTCATTGGCCAGTTTCCGTTCGGGGCTGCACGAGGGTAAAAACAAGCCCGAAAACAGCAAAACTGACATAAAAACAATCCATTTTCTGAGGAATACCAACATGCTAACAAAAATAGAAAAATCAGGATGAATATGTGTTAACGAACAAAAGAAAGTGAAAATTGTGTTGTGGGGTTAAATGATAGTACAAGACGGGAAGGTCATCTCAAACAATTAAAACACGTTTTCAATGATTTACGGCCGTTGGTGAGGACACCCAACCGCAGGAGCAGAGGAACCGCCAACCGGTACTGCCCGTCCACACCTAAAAACAGGCTGGTACACTTCTTGCTTTGGCAGCTCCAAATGAACAATTTCATCCGGGCAGGCTGTTGGCGGATCGGAAATTACCAATCTTTTAAAAAAAAGTCCTGTCATGTATCCCGAGGTTGGCTGACGAAAGAGTCCGGGACAACAAATGGTGGGACTGATCAGTGTTTCATAACTTCAGGATTCTCACGTCCCGGCACAGCCGAGACTCAGAACTGAACGTAGTAGTTTTGGGTTTTTTCATAGCGTACTTTTTAATAACCCAAAACAACGGAAACACAAAAAAAATCCGGCTGCCCAAAGAAAACCGGATTTTTAATTTCATGTGCCATGAAATTACTCCTCAACAACGATTTCGTGAATAATGTTGGCTGCCTTCTGCAACATAGCCGTAACACCACAGTAACGATCCTGAGAAAGATTGACTGCTTTTTCAAGTTTATCCATCGGCAGGTCTTTGCCCCTGAAAATATAACGAAGGTGGATTGTATGGTAATATTTAGGGTGTTCATCGGTTAATTCACCTTCTACTTCCACATTAAAATAATCGGGTTTCACACGCATCTTGGTCAGAATAGAGATCACATCCATTCCGGTACATCCGGCTAATGAGACCAGGGTCAACGGTTTCGGGCGAGGCCCCCTGTTTTTGCCTCCGACTTTTTCCCCGGCATCAATCATGATCTTAAACCCATTGATTTCTGCTTCGAACGCCATATCTTCCGTCCATTTTACATTTATTTTTTCGCTCATATTCAATTAAATTAAATTTCGGGCAAAAATAAAGATTTTCATCACTTATCAATGGTAATTAAATCCGAAAGCACCCGGAACGATACCGGCTTCGTTTTTTGAAAGTGTGATGCCGTTTTCCTTAAACCTGTATATAAAGCCGTTTAACTGATAATCGAGCGGATCGGAGGCATAGATATCGCCTGAAACCGGATCAATACCCAGATAACTAAAATGCCGGTTACTTTGTTCTTTAATAAACGGTTCTGCAGGTAATGCGGTTGAATCAATGCTGAATTGATAAACACCCTTATTGAGAAAATATAACATATCGCCTGTCCCATTGATATTCAGGTTGTCAGGACTTGATTTAAGCTTGGCGAATGTCAGCGTATCAACCGTCTGATGGGTCAGGGCATCAATTTTCCAGAGTGTGGGATATTCTTCATTATCATATCCCCCACTGCACAAAACCCATACGTTATTGTCTTTATCCACCACCAGGCTGTTGGGCTCAACACCCACCTGAATGGAATCAACAAAAACATCCTGTTGGGTGTCAACGACTAAAATTTTATTGTTTTTAACCGTTTGGCCGAAAGCCGACCAGTTGGCAGCAAACGCCTTGTTGCCCACCATTACAATTTCTTCGGTGGTCCGGCCTACATCAACCGTTCCGGTAATTTCATAAGTTGAAGGGTTGATAATGGTAATACCGGTACTGTACAGATCAGTTATATATGCTTTATTTTCATTGATGAGCAACATATACCGTGGTGACGACAATCCGGTAATTGAACCCAAAACTTTTGCCGTACGGTTATCAATAACATAAACCAGGCCCGAATTGTTTACCACAAGGTAAGAGGTATTGCCCAATGATGTTATGCTTTGGGCAACATCACCGAGGGGGACATGGTTAACACTGAAAAACAAATCGTTGGTAATGGTATTACCCGAAGGTTTAAAATAAGACAGTGACGCATTGGCCGAATTAAAATTCCCCTGATTGAGGACAAAAACGCCATCCCCGAGTGAATTATCCGGAGTGTTATTGTTGTCTTTCTTACAGGATACCGCCATTATGGCAACGGCAATAAACAGAATGAAAAGTCTTTTCATGATTTTATTAATTTAAATGAAACATAAATGATAATTCATAATTACGGCCCGGCATTGCACGCCATAAAACGGCCTGGTAACTCACATTAAAAATGTTGTTCACTTTAAAACGGAGTTCAAAACGGGTTTTTTTCAATTTCCAACTCTTTCCTGCCGACACGTTGTTCAGCATATAGGCAGGCAATGTGTTTGAATCGGAAACTTCATTATTAAGTGATGTGTTCCGTTTTCCGGTAACATAAACAGTCCAGCCGGCATGGAAGCCTTTATATTCAACAAACAAAAAACTGTTGGCTGAATTTAACGGAATATAGATCAATTGCCTTCCCTCATACCCTGCACCCCTTGCTGCCGGGCTTTCGTTGGTCGTTTTTGTAAAAGCATATTCTGCAAAAAAATGATAGCGGAAATTACCTTTTTTCCCTTGCACGCGAAATGAAAATTCAAGGCCACGGGCAAAAACTTCGGCAATATTTTGTGGTGACCAGTATTGAAAACCGGAGGGTACCCACTGTATCCAGTTGTTGATCCGGGAAGCGTAAACGTTAATATCTGTGCTCAGGGTCATACCGGGGAACTGTTTCCGGTAGTTTAAGCCGGCCCCGGTTTCCATAGCGTCTTCCGGAATGAGTTTGGTATTGCCACCCGGTGACCAGTACAAATCATTTAATGTGGGCAGGTGAACATTGCGCGAAACACTGGCCCTCAAATAAAACTGTTCATTTTTCATCAAACGGTAGCTGACCCCAAAAAGAGGCATCACAGGTAACAACTGTCCATCAGCCATTTCGGCACGCAACAACAGGTTAAGGCGGAAGCGTTTTTTAAAATCTTTTACAATATCAGTATAAATACTTACTGTATTCCTCCCTTTAATACCGGAATAATTGTTTGAATTAATACGGTTAAAAACGGCATCCGTTCCGGCAACCAAAATAAATGCATGATTAAATTCACGGGAATACCGGGCTTTTCCAAAAAAACTCTCCGATCTGTTTTTTGAGTCAATCAACGTAACAACACCGGTGGAATCATCATTGGGTTTGTTTTGCAGTTTATATTTCATGTCTTCATAAAAATAAGCGCCCCGGACTTCAAGTTTATTTCGGTTTTTATGCCAGTTCCACTCAATCGTATTTCTTGTAAAGAAATTTTTCAGATATTCCTTTTGGCCACCCCCTTTGTCCACATTAGTCATCACGGGGGGAATATCCTGATAATTCCACTGGTTCCATGTCGTCAGGCTAAGTTCGTTATACCGGTTCAGACGGTAATTGAACTGCTGTGTAAAACCGGTGTTTGCAATGTTTGCATTGGTTTGGGTCATTTCGTGTGAGGGAACAACAGCCGTATTGTAATAGGGAAAATCATTTTTCGAAGAACGGTAGGCAATGCGTGTATCCGAACCGAACTTTTTGCTGCCAATGGAAATTCCTGCCGTGGTGGACAACGAATGAAAACTGCCTGCAGCCTGAGCAAAGTCTATGGCGGGTTTGTTAGTCCATTCATTTTTTTTCTCAAGCATCACACTACCTCCCAGGGCACCACCGGTTTCTTTCAGCGAACCGCCACCATAATACAGTTCCACCTTGTTAAAAAAGGAATTGGGTATTTGTGAAAAGTCCACCTGTCCTAGCATGGGCGAGTTGATGCTAAAGCCATTCCACAGCACCTGCGTATGCGATGCCCCCGTTCCCCTGAAAGAAGCAGTCGCCAGCGTGCCCCTGCCATAAGATTTTATAAAAACGGGGGAAAAGGCAGCCAGCAATCCGGCAAGGTCAAAATTGTTCGATTCCTTCATTTCCAAAGTGTCCATCGTCGTCTTTTTTACGACAGAAGCCTGATCTTGTTGCATACCGAAAATTTCCAGTTGATCCAGGGTCAGCGTATCAAATGCCATCTGGCCGGATGCCTTGTTAAAACAAGACATTGCCATCATTAAAAATACAATATAGAAAACAGTTCGCCTCAAAGCTAATTCTTTAATTATACTTTATCAGCAAAGCTTAAAAACAGGAAAAAATCGGATATATGTTTCATACCAGTATGCCTTTATCCCGAAAGCTTTGATTTAAAATTAACAGTGGCAGGTCTTCTGACTTAACTCACTTTTGAGGCCTTCCCCCTCCTGCGCCGGCAGGAAAAGTGACCCTAGGTTTCAAAAGCATCCAATGAGCTTACAGCAGCGGGAACTGTACAGGATTTACACCTGTTTCCCTGTTAGGCCAACCATCCGGTCCAGATGGCATAAGGCACCATTGCGGTGGCAAATATAATGGAAAAATGAAAGTTGCGGAAGATAAGTTATAAACAAATCGGGGAAATTAAAAATTAGAAGTTGATGTGCCAAAAACCAGAGTCAGGAAGTGCTATTGATGGAAAACATGTTCACATTTTCATCGCGGGAATCTTCAGCTACTTATTTGCCCGGTTGTAAGTCATGTTCGTAAACAACATTCTTATTCAATACTTCAAGTGCTTTGTTGATCTCCCGGTCATCTGGCCAGATCACCTCAAAATAATCATTAGTATCGTATAGGTTACGCGCAATCAGGGCTTTGATCTGTAATTTCAGATAATCAATGTTCGGTTTAAGTTGTTCCTCATTGACTTCTGTTTTTTCTTTTGCCCTGGATAAAAACTCATCAAATTCATCCTGGCTGATGCTGAAGTACTTATTAAAATCTTTAAAATTTGTATACTTCTTGTTGAGTTCCTGCCGGTTTTTATCAAGATAATCATTTACATAGCTGTTAAAAATACCTTTGCGGATCAGGTCGGAATACAGTTCATTATAGCGTGTTGAGTCCCAGGCCACAAAAATATCGGGCATGATGCCCCCCCCGCCATAAACCGTACGTCCATCATTGGTTTTGTATTTGAGTGAATCGGGGAAATGGATACTGTCAGCCGACAACAGTTCGCCGTGGGCAAGACGGTGTGCAAAGTCTTTGTAATATTCATCCACACCTTCATTGTAGGGCTTCTGAATACATCTTCCCGAAGGGGTGAAATAACGGGCAACGGTTAAGCGGACTACAGAACCATCGGGAAGGCGAAACGGCCTCTGCACCAATCCTTTGCCAAATGATCGCCTGCCAACGATGATGCCCCGGTCCCAATCCTGAACAGCACCGGAAACAATTTCACTGGCTGAGGCCGACCCTTCATTGATCAATATGGCGAGTTTCCCTTTTTCCAAATTACCTGCTTCCGTTGCATCCAGCTCTTGTCGCGGGCTGTGGATGCCTTCGGTATAAACCACCATTTTCCCTTCCGGTAAAAATTCATCGCTAATGCCCAGGGCAGTGGAAAGGTAACCGCCCGAATTGGAACGAAGGTCGAACACCAGATTTTCCATACCCTGTTTTTTCAAGCCTTCGATGGCTTTGTTAAACTCTTCCAGCGAATTGCGGGCAAAGCGGTTCAGCTTGATATAACCTGTTTTTTTGTCCAGCATAAAAGCAGCATCAATGCTGTTCAGTGGAATCTTATCCCTGATGATCGTGAATTCAATCAGGCCGGACACGCTATGCCGGTAAATACTGACTGTAACTTCCGTGCCTTTTTTTCCGCGCAGATGGTCCATCACCCACTTGTTGGTTATCTTATTGCCAAAAGCATCTTCCCCGTTTACTTTTATGATCTTGTCGCCGGCAAGGATTCCTACTTTGTCAGACGGCCCGCCCGGCACGGGAGCAATCACCAGGATGGTATCTTTATATAACTGGAATGTTAAGCCCACCCCCTCGAAACTGCCTTCAAGCGGCTCGTTGGCCATTTCAACATCTTTTTTGGAAATATAAGACGAATGCGGATCCAGTTGTTTTAAGGTCGAAACAATGGCTTCTTCAGTCAAACGATCCATATTCAAGGTGTCAACATAGAAGTTGTTGATCAATTGAAGCAAGGCGGCAAATTTCTGGGTTGTTTCGGTAGGATTTAGTTTTTTTACGTTCATCTGGGCCCTGAGTCCGGAGAAACCGAAAAGTAATATTACAATGAGTAATATTGAAAAATATTTTTTCATGCGTATCAGATTTTTAAAGCGGTTCCATACGGATTACAGGCTGGTGAAAAAACAGCCCGGGAACAACCCGTACAGTAAAACGCCAAAATTAAAACAATTAACAGAAGTTGTTAATTCACTTTGCCGCGGTGGCTGTTAATTTTTGTTAACCACCGTTGTTTACAGTAAAAACATTCCTCTCATCGAAAGTAAAGTTTTTTAGAAAAACAGAATCCCTATTTTTGTCACCCGAAAACAATACTCCGTTTTTTACCTGATCAATGAGAAAAATACAGACGATATTTTTATTTTTCCTGTTTCTGATGCCCGGAACTTACAATTCATTGTTTGCCGGCGACTCAACATCAGTTACCCCTAAACATTACCGCAAAGGGGCAGGACTGTATTACCAGATCGGGAGTATTATCCGCACACACCCTTATGTAAAGGGCGACAATCCATATCAAAAGCCTTATGGCTTATACCAGGCCGTTTCGGCAAAATATTACATCCACACGGATGGACGGAAAGCATGGCAGCAGTTGTACGGTTATCCCACCTGGGGGTTCGGGGTTTACAAAGGGTTCATTGCCCATGATGATTATCTGGGAAACCCTGCCGCAGTTTATGCCTTTATCAATTTGCCCCTGAAAAGATGGAAAACATGGGATATTGGGTTTGAAACCGGGTTCGGTGTTTCTTTCAACTGGAAGACACATGATTTTGCAGAAGACCATTACCAATATCCCATCGGATCATACTCAACGGTTTTTTTCGATATGGGATTTCATGCTACATTTATTCTTTCAAAACATTTTAACCTGACTGCAGGAGTTAGCTACACGCATTTTTCAAACGGGGCTGTAAAACTCCCTAATCTGGGTATCAACATGGCTGCCCCCCGTCTTGAACTGGAATACATTTTCGGCGGGAGGTCTGAATTTATTAATAAGGAAATTGCATCCTGTAAAAAAGAGTGGGAGTGGCTTGTTTTGGCAGCCCCATCCATGAAACAGCTTGGTTTTGTTTATGTTGACCAAAGAGGGGACACAACGGGGACAACTTTCAATTACAGTATTATCAGCCTGTCCACAGCAATAAACCGGCAAATATCCCATAAAGTCAAGTTTGGCGGCGGGATTGATGTCAGCTATAATGAAGCTTATACAGCGGATACAGTCATGGTGGACGGTGTTCCGCAAAAAGCCCCGTTCCGTACCGGGGACAAAATACTAATCGGTATTTTTCCTTCTTTTGAGTTGGTCCTCAACAAATTGTCATTTATTGCACAGCCGGGGTACTATATTTATAAAAAGGAAGCCGAAGGGGATGACGTCCCCGTAACTTACCAGCGGGTAGGGATTAAATATGTCTTGTGGGACAGGATGATCCTGGGTGTGAATATCCGCGCTTTTAATTTCAGCAAAGCCGATTTCATCGAGTGGAATATCGGATACCGGATTCATTGGCAGAAAAGTTACAGAAGGGGGGATTGAATCCACCTTCCGGAGTTCGCAGAACCCGGAAGCGTTGAATTTTGTTTAAACTTGTTAAGAACCAAAAGGGCAGACTCTTTTAGGTCGTTCCGACCCCTGGAAGGTCTTCTAAAACTCCAACACTTCCCGAATACCTGTAACAATTTTCTCAACATCAGGAAGTATAGCTCTTTCAAGTATCCGGTTAAAACCTACCGGAGTAAAGGTTGAACCAATACGTTTGACCGGGGCATCAAGCCGGGTAAAGGCTTCATCGGCAATCATGGAAGCGATCTCACCACCGAACCCCCCAAACACTTTATCTTCGTGAACCACCAGGGCACGGTTTGTTTTTTTTACCGAGTTCAAAATGGCTGTTTTATCCAGCGGTATAAGCGAACGGATATCAATCACTTCAATACTTTTTCCTGTTTCTTTGGCAATTTTTTCGGCAGCCTCAAGGCAGAAAGGAGTGGTATTGCCGTAAGTAATTACCGACAGGTCAGTTCCTTCACGCCTGATCCTGGCCTTGCCGAAAGGCACTTCAAAGTCATCAGGCACAATGGCTTCAGCCTTCGGGTCGTTATACAAAGCTTTGGGTTCAAGGAACAGGGTCATCCCCCTTGACCGCATGGAGGTGCGCAGTAGTCCGGCAGCATCATCGGCAGATGAAGGGTAAACAATACGCAAGCCCGGCAGAGTGGCCAGAGCGCCCTCAATGTTTTGGGAGTGATACAGCCCGCCACCGATATATCCGCCCGAGGCCAGGCGAATGGTGACATTGGGTACAAAAGCCCCGTTGCTCCTCCAGTAATCGTGTGAACTGTCAACCAGTTGTTCCATTGCAGGCCAGAAATAATCGGCAAATTCAGCACCTTCAACCACGATCCTGATCTTCTCATCATAACGGCTCATGCCGTTGGCCGTACCCATAATATAGTCTTCGGCAATGGGTGCGTTGAAAACCCGGGTTTTGCCAAATTCCTTCTGCATCCCTTTGCTCACATTGAATATCCCCCCCTTTTCCTTGTAAGCTACATCCTGTCCCCAGAGATAGGTGTCGGGATTATGGCGGAACCCGGCTTTTAGCGTTTCGTTCAAAGCCGCAATCAGCCTTTTGGGATTGCCTTTGGTGTCATCGTGAAGGCCGTCCGGATATTTTTTGGAAACATAAGGTTCGGGCATCACGAAATCAAAAATGGTTTTCGGATCGGGATCGGGTGCGGCAATGGCTTTTTTATGGGCGGCGGAGATTTCTTTTTTGGCTTTCAGGTCGATGGCTTTGATCTCTTCCTCTGTAAATTTCTCCGAATGAAGAAGTTGTATCCTGAACCGCTCCAGCGGGTCGGACAAACGGATACAGTGCCTTTCGTTTTCATCGCGGTACAGTTCGTGCCTGTCAGAATTGGAATGGGAATGAATACGGTAACAGTTGGCATGGACAATGACCGGTTCATTGTTTTCCAGTGCATGTTTTTTGGCTCTATACATGGTGTTCATTGAGTCGAACACATTCTTGCCGTCACAAAACATGATCTTCAGGTTTTTGATGCCTGCATAGTTGTTGGCTGCCCTCCGGTTGGCCGACTGGTCGTGCTGGGGCACCGAAATCCCGAACTGATTATCCTGGATAACAAAAATCACCGGCAGTTGTTCTTTGGACGCCCCGTTAATGGCTTCAAACACATAGCCTTCCGAGGTTGACGATTCGCCCTGCGAGCTGATGGCCACTCCTTTGCTGCCGTATATTTTAATGGCTCTGGCCGTACCCACTGCATGCAGTGTGTGGTTGCCCGTTGCCGAAGAAACATTTTGTATGTGCCATTCGGGTTTGGCAAAATGGTTCGACATGTGCCTGCCACCGCCGGCCACATCGGTAGCTTTGGACAAGCCGTTGAGGATAATCTCCTCCGGGGTAAGCCCGGCTGAAATGACGGTCAGCATATCACGGTAATAGGGAAACAAAAAATCGGTTTTTCTGTTAAAATGTTGCCCGATAGCCAACTGAATGCCGTCATGGCCGGCATAAGGCGCATGATACGACCAGCCCAGAGCCTGCTTGAGGTAATTGGGTGCTTTTTCGTCAAGCTGACGGCCAAGCGTCATCAGATAATACCATTGTTCAAGGGTCTTTCTACTTGTATTATCTAATGTATATTTTCTTTCTTGAGACATTTTTTCAGGTATTAAAAAGCGTGGCAAAAGTACCTCTTTTTTTCTTGTTTAAAATTATTCCAGATAAAATTGAGTCTGGAGTTTTAAGTTATGAGGTTCACGCAGTGGCGTTGCGTACGCGGTAAAAAAACATTGCAGCGCTGCATCATGGCGTGAAACAAAACAATCCGATTTAAAACCTCTTGTGTCGGCATGAAATAAAACAAACAAATCCGTTTATTTCAGGATATCCCCATACAACTCCGGAAACCGGTCGTCCAGCACATGGTTTTTTATGGTGAGCATCTTGTTACGGGCCTGCATCGGATCAATTTCGGTAAATAAAATTTCCTCTTTTGCAACGGAAGCTTCCGCAATCACCTCCCCTTCCGGGTCAACGGCAAAAGTACGGCCCGAAAAAGTAATATCCCTTTCTGCCCCTATCCGGTTAGTGGTGAAAATGAAAAAACGATTGATGACCGCCTGGGCAGGCACTACCTTAAAAGCTTTGTAAGTAACCAGGTTGGAAGGATGGGCAATCATGTCGGCACCTTTCAAAGCCATGATGCGCCATACTTCCGGAAACAGGTAATCGAAACAGATGAGCATGCCCAGTTTGTATTCATCCAATTCAAAAACCGGAAGGCCGAGATTGCCTCTCGTAAATATCTGTTTCTCATTCATAAACAGGTGAATTTTTCGGTATTTCCAAATTCTTCCTTTTGGCGAGATGAACAGTGAAGTGTTGAACAGTTTGTCCTCCTCTTTTTCATGGAAACCTGATACAATATACTGATTTTGTTTTTTTGCCGTTTCAACCAATATCCCGACATACTCACTTTTTTCAACAGGGGAAGCCAGTGAAAGGGCATGATCCCTGTTTAAAAAATTGTATCCCGAATTGGCCAGCTCTGGCAGGACCACCAGGCGGGCATCAGCGGATTGTGCAAGTAACCCGGAAACCGTAGTATGGTTTCTTCCCGGCTTCCCCACCTGAGGGTTGAACTGTATCTGGGCGGTTTGGAGCATATTAAGGTCTTTGTTTTTTGATGTTCAAAGGTAGTGATTAATTTTCCTGAAGGAGGGATATAATCTTTTACATAACTTTGATTTTTTATAAATCCTGATGCATTATCAATTGAAACTGCTTTTAAAAATATCATTTTTAGTGTTATTCCTGCTAATAACAGGTTTGTCCGGCTCATTATCTGCTCAGGAGACAAGTATTATCAAAAAGCAAATCAGTGAAACACATAATGTTGAACAAAAGATTGCCCTGCTTTCAAAACTGGCCGGCCGGTATATAAATGTAAATCCCGATTCGGCAATGTTTTATGCCAATCAGGCATTGTTTTTGGCAAAAAGCGCTGAAGTTGAACAGTATTCCGGCAATATTTATGGAACCCTCGGCGATGTGCTTGTGATGAAAGACAGCCTCAACCTGGCTGAAAAGTTTTATGATACGGCTTTGAATTATTTTGAAAAAGCGGATAACTTTTTTAAAGTTGCCGGGGTGCTGACCGTTCTGGGAAATATTAATCTTGTAAAAGATAATACTTCGCACGCATTACAATATTATTTACAGGCATTGCACATCTCGCAGGAAAATAACATTACCGGACGGCTGCCTTACTTATTCCTGAATATCGGGACGATTAACATAAACGCCAACAACATTAAAGAGGCGCAGGCGTATTACGCAAAAGCATTGCAGGGTTTTGAAAAGACACATGACTCTTTGAACATTGGAAGGACACTTTCCAACCTTGGATTAACCTATCAAAAACTGAATGATTATAAGCAGGCGAATGTATATTATAAACAGGCACTTTCTATTTTTAAAAGATTGAATGCTTATGCCGATCTGGCTAAAATCTATTTTAGTCTTGCAGTGGTTGAAAGATTATCGGGTTCTTACAAGAAGGCAATTGACTATTTGAAGATAAGTTTACAAAATATTCATAAAATTGATTTTAACTATGCAGGGCCCCGGATAAATATTTTGGCAGGCGTTGAAGTGGAGCTGGGAGCCCACTACCTGGCGCTGGGAAACTATCGTGCTGCAAAACAACATTTGAAAAAAGGGTTTCAACTGGCTGATAAAAACGGTTTGCTGACTATTGCACGGGACGGGGCGGAAAACCTTTCACTGCTATACGAAAAACAGGGACGGTTTGATTCGTCTTTATACTATCATAAGATTCTGAAAGAAAAATCCGAACTGCTCATCAACGAAGAAAACATAAAGAAGCTGGCAAATATCGAGGCACATTATAAATATGACCGGTTAATTGAAGAACAGGACCGGAAAAGGATTGCAGAAGTTAAAGCACAGCGCCGAAAGAATATTATTTACATTGTGGCTATTGTTATCCTTGTTTTGGTGGCTTTGTTATTGTTGCTATTCCTCAAGCTTGGCAGAAATAAAGCGGCAAGAAGCAAACTGCAAAAGAAAAACCTGCAAAACGAACTGGAACTTCGGAACAAGGAGCTGACCACACAAGTGATGACCCAACTGAAGAAAAACGAGCTGATACTTGAAATTTCCAAAAAACTGGAAAAGACACTTTCGGCTGCCCATCCTGACAATAAGCCCATCATCGAAAGGGTGATCAAAGAACTTGATTCGGATGAGTCCCGGGAAGTCTGGAAAGAATTTGAAGTTCGTTTTCAAAACGTACACAGCGATTTCTACAAAAACCTGGTTAAAAAATATCCTGACCTTACAGCCAACGAATTGCGGCTTTGTGCCTTCCTTAAACTGAACCTCAACACCAAAGAGATATCTTCAATTACCCATCAGTCGGTCAACAGCATTGACGTGGCAAGGTCCCGGCTTCGGCAAAAACTCGGACTGAGCAAAGAAGATAACCTTACTTCGTTTTTTGCCGGTTTTTAAAAACGGGCTTTTCGCAAAAAGGGGGATAACTGACAAATAAAATCACAAGTGCCCGAAAAAACCATATTCGTCAACGGTGTTTGCAATTCTCTCTCAACTTTCCTGATTGAATAGGTTTTATCTATATTACAACTCTGAATGATGCCATTACATACCGTTCCGGATGGAACTTGATCCCCTTTTTATCATTTAAAACAAATCCATTTCCCGGTAAAACCGGTGCCACTTTGCAAATTATCTTATTCATTTTTGATTTGCGACACATGAGAATATAACAAAAACTAAAAAGCTATAATATAATTATTTACAGCTATTGTAAGAAATTGTAAGGTGGCTGAAACCTTTTGTCAGTGTCATTATTGATATAAATCGCATTGACTGTATTTACTTTGCCGGAAACATTTTTAACAATGACAGTGAAAAAAAACAATGAACCGGATAAGGAACTGATAAAAAGGAAAATCGAAGAGCTGATCAAAAAAAAATCGAATGAAAATTCAGCACTTAAAAAATTACTCGATAGCTTAACCAAAACCGGTTCTTCCACACATAAGGACATTTAATATCTATCAAAATAATCATTAAAAATTTGAAAAATGAAAAAAAGACTATTCATTAATTTCATAGCCATACTGGTTATGTTATTCGTTGCAGGCAAAACCGTTCAGGCACAAAGTGGCTGGGAAATGGTTTACAATGAAATCGGTTCCGGGACAATTATCAAAGGGTTCAGTTTCGTCCCGGGCGCCAACAATGACTGGCAAACAGGATGGGCTGCCCAGTTTAAAGGAACCATATTGAAAACTACTGACGGCGGGGATACCTGGACGTCGCAATCCCAATCCTACTCAACGCAGGTGTGGGGGATAAGCTTTGTTGACGAAAATACAGGATATATCTGTGGTTTAGACGGAAAGATAGTAAAAACAACCGATGGCGGATCAAGCTGGTCGGAGGTTTTCAATACTTCAGGATACCAATTCAACAAAGTTTTTTTCAAAGATGCCAACAACGGTGTTGCAACGGGCTATCCAAATGACGTTTATACAACTGATGGCGGGACAACATGGACGGTTGCATCAGGAGGAACCGATTACTGGGGACTTGACTATGCTGATGGAGATACCTATTATGCAGTGAAAGGATTTTCCGGCGAAGTAGGACGCACCACCGATAACGGGCAGACTTGGTCTTCCATATATACTACTGGCTTTGGGCTTACCGTGTGCGTTAATTTCCTGGATGGGAATACCGGAATTGTGGGGGGATCCGATTATAAGGTGAAAATTACAACAGACGGGGCTTCCACATGGACAAGTAAAACGGTAGATAGCGGCAATGGGGATATTTTGGCAGCGGATTGGTTTGACAGTGATACGGTTTGGGTTTCCGGCTCGGGAATCTATAAATCAACAGACGGAGGAAATACCTGGACTGAAGATACCACCATGACGGCAAGCGGTTATGCGAACCGGGAACTGTTCGTAACGGACATGAATGTAATTTTTGTCACGGCAAACAAAATTTCCCCGGCAGAAGAGCAAATATGGCGGAAGGTCGGCTTTCCTACTATTGTTGCTGATTTTGAAGCCAGCGATACCGTTGTTTGTGCCGGAAGCTCAGTGGATTTTACCGACCTGTCTTTTGGAAATATTGATTCCTGGTCATGGGAATTTGAGGGGGGCACACCTGCAACATCCACCGACCAGAATCCGACGGTTACCTATAATTCACCCGGTACGTACGATGTGAAACTGGTCGTTACCGTGGGCAGTGCCAGTGATTCACTGACGAAGGCCGATTACATTGAAGTGGTTGAATTGCCCGGCCAGACAAATGCACCTGACGGGGGTGATACGGTTTGCACGGGGATGATTTATTATTATACAACGGATGCCGTTCAGTATGCCCAGAGCTATGATTGGGAACTTGACCCTGCCAATGCAGGAACAATAACCTGGGAAGACACGTTGGCTACCTTAACAGTAGCCGATAACTGGACCGGTGATTTTACCTTAAGGGTCAGGGCAGGCAATGTATGCGGTGATGGCGACTGGTCGGATTATTTTGAAGGGACAGTTGTTCAAAGTCCATCTGTGTTTATAGTAGAAGGCGGAGGAAGTTATTGCCTTGGCGGCGATGGGGTGGAAATCACACTCAACGGATCAGAAACAAGCGTGAGCTATGAGCTTTATCAGGATGGCGACCCAACCGGAAACACTGTGGACGGTACCGGCAGTGAGATTAGTTTCGGATTGATTACGGATGAAGGGTATTATACGGTTTATGGTTCTAACGGGAATTGTAACCAACTGATGTCAGACCAGGTTCAGGTAATCATTCTTTTCCCGCCCCTGGAGCCTGGCGATCCTGCAGGACCCGACACCGTTTGTAACAACGAAACATCTGACTATACTTCTTCAGGTTCGGATGATGCCGACAGCTATGTCTGGACATTATCCCCGGACAGTTCAGGAACCATAACAGGTGACGGACTTTCGGCCACTGTTGCCTGGAGCAGTGATTTTTCAGGCACCGCTACCATTTCCATTGCAGGAGTAAATGGTTGTGGAGAAGGCGGTCCTTCTACGCTGGACGTGGAAGCAGGAGCTATTCCAACACCGGTTGTCAACGGTGAAAATGAAGTTTGTGACAATACTACCGAAGATTATTCCACCGGGGAAATCGAAACAAGTACTTTTTCCTGGGAAGTAACCGGGGGAACCATTACCGGCGGACAGGGGACCAACATGATTTCGGTTGATTGGGGCGATGCCGGAAACGGAACAGTTTCGGTTACCGAAGAAACAGAAAACGGATGCACAGGAACCGGTGACACACTCAATGTTGTAATTGACGATTGTACCGGTATCCCGGAAACCGGGGAGGATGAAACAATTTCACTTTATCCTAATCCTGCTTCCGATTACCTTAATCTATCTCTTCGTTCATTGGACGATGCCAACTATTCCATTAAAATATATAACCGGTTAGGACAACAGCTTATTTCAAGACAGGTTGAATATTTAAAAGGAAACCAAACCCGTCAAATCAATATTTCGCAATTAACGAGTGGTTTATATCTGATGGTCATTCAAAACGGTACTGGCCCAATCTTCAAATTGCAGTTCATCAAAAAATAGTCAATCGGGTTTAATCAATAATAAAGCCGGGAGAAAATTTCTCCCGGCTTTTTTGTTTTGAAGTCAATTAATACCGGGGCAAAAAAGATTTTCAATAGGAGGGGAATCATCCGGAAAAGCAAAAACCCCCGGCTTACTGCTGCAAAACCGGGGGAAAAACAAACTAAAAACTAAATGTATGATTTCACTTCGCTGTTGGGGAACAGTTCAGTGTGTAACTTGAAAAGCCGGTGTTTTCCCAATACTAACTACAAAAACCAAACTCATCTCGCATTTCATTCTTTCTCCACTCACAAAACACTGGCCTTTCGTTTTCTGATGCAAAGAAATAAAGAGTTTTTATAGCAGGGATAAAAAAACCTATATACAATATATTAACATACGAAAAATAAATATTTATAAAAGGCATACAACATTATTTAAAATAAAGATATTCAGAAAGATACATAATAGAAACTTTATACCTTTTTGGATATAAATTTTCACGAAAGAGAAAAAAAAGCAGATCATTTATCATGAAATGTTTCTTTTGCCTGCTTTGTCAGATCATTTAGTTTGTCTTTCAAGCCGCTCATTTCTTCCTTAAACGATTTTTCGATATTGGATATGGTGACCGGGTCACCCTGCATTTCAAGTTTTTCACTGACTGTCCGTGCCGGCGGTACAACAACCCACAAAACAAGATAAACAAGGATGCTGCTGCCCCCGAGGAACAAGGCAATCACGAAGGCAATTCTGAACCAAACCATGTCAGTATTGAAATACGCACTTAGGCCTGCACACACCCCACCGATCATACGGTTATCCATATCACGGAACAATCTCCTTCGCCGGCGGGATGTGCCCGGAAACCCAGTTGCTTCTTCTTCAGTATCCATGTCAAAATCGGAAGGATGCCCCATAATGGCAATCACTTCTTCTACATCCTCCAGGGTGATCACCTGTTTTTTATCGTTAAGCTTTTGCTGGAACAGTTCTGCAATCCGGGTTTCAATATCATTAATGATGTCTTCATACCCTTTTTTCGTTTTGAAATATTTATTGATTTCATCCAGGTAACTGTTTAACCGCTGAAAAGCGTCTTCATCAAATATGATGACGATGCCCCTGATGTTTATACTTTGTGTTTTTTTCATAGCCGGATTTATTTTTTCTTTAATAAACGATTTACGGATTGATTTAACTTTTCCCAGTTATTGCGCATTTTTTCATAAGCAGAGTGTCCTTCAGCTGTCAAACTGTAATATTTCCGGGGTGGGCCCGATGTGGATTCCTCCCACCGGTACTTCAGTAGTCTTTCATTTTTTAAACGTGTGAGCAACGGATAAACGGTGCCTTCAACAACAAGCAACTCGGCTTCTGTTAATGATGATAAAATATCGGAAGTATAAACCTCTTTATGGGAAATTACAGAGAGGACGCACAACTCAAGTACGCCTTTTCGCATCTGGGCATTTGACTTTTCTAAATTCATGCGGCAAATATAATGCAAAAACAGATACTATGCAATACATAGTACTAAAATATTTTTAATAAATTCAGAATCCCTTTATTAACAAGGGTTATGAAAGGATTTTAAATGTATATACTGATGTTTTGGATTTCATCAAAGGAATTTTCTTAACGGTTTTTCTGACTAACCGCCTGTTTGGCCATGACCCACATCAACAGACCACGGCTCATCATGAACAGGTTGAGTGCAAACCACAGGCCATGGTTTCCGAATTTGTCAATGGTAAGAAAATAGGCAGGTACAAAAACAAACAATGAAGCAACAATCATGGTATTCCGCATGGCTTTTGCAGCCATAACGCCAATATAAATGCCATCCCAGATAAAAGCTGCACTGCTCGTAAGCGGCAGGATAATAACCCACCATTTGTAATCGTAAGTTATTTGCAGGAGAAAATCGTTGTCAGTCATAACCTGCAGGATGGGTTTCATGCCAAACAGATAAATGAGGCTGAACAGGATGGCTGATCCCCATCCCCAATAAAACAAGTATTGGATGGTTTTGTTCAGTAACGTTCCATTGTTTTCCCCTCTTGCTTTTCCCGTTAATGCTTCTCCGGCAAAGGCAAAACCATCGGCGAAATAGGAAAAAATAAAAAAGAACTGAAACAAAAGGGAATTCACGGCCAATATATCATCGCTGATACGTGCCGAACGGCTGGTGAAAAAAGTAAGCACCAAAATCAAAAGTAAAGTGCGGATAAAAATGTCGGCATTCACCCTGAAAAACTTTCCCAGTGCTTCGGCCTTTAAGATTATGGCCTTGTTGTATTTTTTCAGATATTCCTTAAAATGCCTTGATAACAAAAAGAAAGCCAGGATCAGCCCGCTGTACTGAGCAAGTACGCTGGCCAGGGCAACCCCGTTTGAAGTCATTTTAAAACCGATGATAAAAAGAAAATTAAGTCCGATGTTCATCAAGTTGATCAAAATGGCAAGGAACATGGGTATGCGTGCATTCTGCATGCCCAGGAACCATCCGTTGAGGGCATACAGGCCCAGGGTGGCCGGGGCGGCAAATATCCTGATATAAAAATATTGGCGTGCCAGTGTTTTCACCTCTTCACTTCCGCCGAGCAAGCGGAAAGAAATCAACTGGATGGGATATTGCAAAGCAATCAGCAAGACGGCAAGGCCAAAAGCAACGGCGATTGAACGGTATAAGATCAGTGAGGTTTCTTCCTTATTTTTTGCACCGAACGACTGGGCCGTGAATCCGCTTGTGCTCATCCGTAAAAAACCGAAACTCATGTAAATTAAATTAAATATTGCACCCCCCAGGGCAATGGCACCGATGTAAACCGGATTATCCAGGTGCCCCATCATGGCCATATCCACCAGCCCAAGCAACGGAACAGTAATGTTGCTCACAATATTGGGGATGGACAGGCGGAGGATTTGACGGTTCATGAAAATTTAAAAGGTTTTATCAGGCATATAAACTTCACATCCATTTTGTTCGGGCATTACTGATATAAAAAGAAAATGATGTAGAAGGGACGTTCAGCAAAACAGTAAACGGAGGCAGCAACAATTATCGTTGGTGAAGGCCACATTCCTTGGCTTCTGCATTTTCCCACCACCAGCGTCCGGCCCTCAAAGTTTCTCCGGGTTCTATTGCCCGTGTACAAGGCTGGCAGCCAATGCTGGCATAACCTTTATTATACAGCGGATTATAGGGGATATTATGGGCATCAATATAATCTTTCACCTCCTCTTCAGTCCAGTGCAACAGGGGGTTGATCTTGATCAGCCCGTTGTTTTCGTCCCATTCAACCACATGAAGATTGTTTCTTGTTTCCGATTGCTCCTTCCTCAGGCCGGTTATCCAGGCATCAAGACCTTCGATTGCCCGTACCAACGGTCTTAGTTTCCTTACGGCACAACACAGTTTGCGGTTTTCAACACTTTCGTAAAACAGGTTAATGCCTTTTTCATAAACCATCTTTTCAACTTCGCGGGCATCGGGGAAAAACACCTGGATATGAATGTCATATTTATTTGCAGTCCGTTCAATCAGGTCATAAGTTTCGGGAAAAAGCCGGCCGGTGTCCAGGGTAAATATTCTTGTATTTTTATTGATTTTGCTGACCATCCTGATCAACACCTGGTCTTCGATTCCAAGACTGGATGACAAGGCTATTTTATCCTTGAAATGCCCCAAAAAAAAACGCAGTATCTCGTCAGGGGATTTATGATTGAATTCTTGGTTCCATCTTCTGATGGTATTTTCGTCTGCCATAAATATTGAATCAGGATATGCAAAAATAAAAATTTATCATAAGAAATGCTAACCTGATTAATTCATAAATTACATTCTCTGATTAAATTTTGCCCCGGATAATCAAATGCAAGAATTTGAAAGCTTTAGCCATTAATCAAAAAGAAAGAGAAAAAATTAATGGCTAAAGCCGTTTTTCTCCTGAACAGCCATCCCCGCCCTGAAGGACGGGGCAAAATGCATATCCAACCAAAACTTATGAATTAATCAGGCTAAAAACCGGTAAGAAGTCCCAGTCCGCCGATAATAAAGCCGACCAGCATGTTGATTGCCTTTATTTTTATAAAACTTTTTTGTGATTCGGCGATCAGGGGAAGACTTCCGTGGCCGTCCTGCACTATTGAACTGGCAAGCAGTATGCTCATAGGAATGCTGCCCGCCGCAAACAAAATGACAAATATCAGGTGCGGCCCCGATTCGGGGATGATGCCGATGAGCACGGCAAAAACAAGGACCATAAACAGATTGTTGTGTATAATATTGTCCAGGTCAACGTACCGGCTTAAAAAATACAAAGCGATCAATGTGCCGAATGTCCATAAAAAGATCTTTAAAAAATGTTTTTTTATGATGTGTTTCACCAGGTGTTCTTTCAGGAAATGGTCGCTGACGGTAAGGATGATAAAAAATGAAATGCCCAGAACGGCCAGAAAAGTGATGCCAACCCATTCGGAATGATCGTGCTCGGGGGGCTTTCCGGGATTAAGCACTTCAAGACCATGCAACAGGTTGCTGAAGTTGACGATGACGGCCAGCGTTGTCAAAAGCAAAAAAACCACGAGGATAAACCTGAGCATACTGATATGCCTGAGTTGGTGTATCCATTTTTTTCTTTCAAAACAAAAACATTCGGGTTCGTTGTTATGAATATCAAAATGTTTTTTGGGATAAAGAATCGTTTTTTTGCTGAAAAGCAGGACAATAAAACCTGTAGCAATGGCAATCACAAAAAGCAGGACATGAATAATGAGGGCCGTTTCGGGAATAATGGAAAACATAAAAAATGCTTCATCCCCTGAAGTGGCAATCATGGTAGCCACCAGTGCTGCCAGGCCAATGATGTTGTGTACATAAAGAGAAACAGCCGTATAAGCCCCCAGACAACCGGGCAATATTCCCAGCAGCGTGCCCAGCAGAATTTGTTTCCACGGGCTGTCCTGCAATTTACGGCTCCATATTCCTTTTGATAAAACATTCAGGTATTCAATGATCAGCATCATTGACAAAACAAAAAGCGTAATGCTTAAACTTTGCTTAAAAATGGAAAAAATTTCCATCGTGTTGATTTAGTTAAACGATGTCAAATTTAAAAAATAAAGCACCGGGGAATATGTTATTTGTTAACAAAAAGAAAATGGGGGAGGAGGATGAATTTTTGATTTTTGATGATTGACTGCCGACTGCTGACTGCCAACTGCCGACTGCCAACTGCCGACTGCCAACTGCCGACTGCCAACTGCCGACTGCCAACTGCTGACTGCTGACTGCCGACTGAAAACTGCTGACTGAGAACTGAAAACTCAAAACTGTTACCTTTTCCGTTTTAACCTTGGATAAATCATTTTATAATCCACATCGGCTTTACCGGTGGAAATATCTTTTAGTTTGCCTTTGAGTAAAACTTTCTTAAAATGAGGGATTCTTTCGACAAATAAAATGCCTTCCGTGTGGTCATACTCATGCTGAATGATACGTGCAGCCACGCCATCGAAGCGTTCATTTTTATGATAATCCCAGTTTTCATCATAATAACTGATATGGATAACCGGCTTACGTCTTATATATTCCCTGATGCCCGGCACGCTTAAGCAACCTTCTTCGAAATCCCATTCATCGCCTTCTTCGGCAATCATTTGAGCATTGATAAACACCTTCTTAAAATCTTTGGTTTCGGGAAACTCCTCGGCATAAAGTGTGGCATCAACAATAAATAACCGGATGGTCCTGTTGATTTGCTGGGCCGCCAGCCCGACACCGTTATCCTCATACATGGTTTCAAACATCTCTTCAATCAATTGTTTTAGCCCGGGATAATCGGCGTTGATCTCTTCCCCTTTCTTTTTCAGGGTCGGGTGTCCGTAAGCAGTTATCGGTAGCATTCTTTCTTTCTTTTGTTAATTCCCACTTAAGGGGATCAGGTTTATAATTTCCGGTTAACGGATTCCATATACGATTGCAACAGCAGCGTTGCACTGATGGTGTCAACCAATGCCTTGTCCTGTCTTCTCTTCTTTTTTAATCCGCCTGTCAGCATGGTGTCGTGTGCCATCTTCGAGGTAAACCGTTCATCGTACCGGTCAATTTTCATTTCGGGAAAAGTCTTTCTCAGTTTACCGACAAAGGGTTCAATAAAACGGCTGGCATCCGACGGCCTGTTTTTCATGTCTCTGGGCTCGCCCACAACAATACAATCCACATTTTCGGTAGCCAGGTAGTTTCTCAGGTAACTCCAGATGTCTTTAACTGGCACTGTTACCAGCCCGTTGGCGATAATTTGCAACTCATCGGTTGCCGCAATGCCAACCCGCTTTTGCCCGTAATCTATTGCAAGTATTCTTCCCATAAAAATCAGATTGCAAAATTAACACTTTTGCTAATGGCTGTTTTGATTTCTTTTTTTTGTTTATTTTTAATTTTTCAAAAATGAAGTATGGAAAAAATTAAAAACCTGATAGAAAATGCCTGGCAAAACAGGGAAGCCCTTTCTGAAAATCCGGTAAAAGAGGCCATTGAATTTGTTATTGAGGAACTGGACAAAGGCCGTTTTCGGGTGGCTGAACCTGCCGGCGACGATTGGAAAGTGAATACCTGGATAAAAAAAGCAGTGATCCTGTATTTCCCTATTCGCAAGATGGAAACCTCAGCGGTGGGCATATTTGAGTTTCACGATAAGATCCCCCTGAAAAAGAATTATGCGAAACAGGGGATTAGGGTCGTTCCGCATGCCCTGGCACGGTATGGTTCATTTATCGCCCGGGGTGTGGTGATGATGCCTTCTTACATCAACATCGGCGCTTATGTTGACGGGGGAACGATGGTTGATACCTGGGCTACCGTGGGCTCATGTGCCCAGATCGGGAAGAATGTGCATCTGAGTGGGGGAGTGGGTATCGGCGGTGTGTTGGAACCTGTTCAGGCCGCACCGGTCATTATTGAAGACAATTGTTTTATCGGATCACGCTCCATTGTTGTTGAAGGCGTGAGAATTGGCAGGGAAGCCGTATTGGGTGCCAATGTGGTGATTACACAATCCACAAGGATCATTGATGTTAGCGGAAAGGAACCTGTTGAATATAATGGCTATGTTCCGCCGCGATCGGTAGTTATTCCGGGTAGTTATACAAAGAAATTTCCGGCCGGGCATTACGAGGTCTCCTGTGCCCTGATCATCGGGCAGCGTAAAGAATCCACCGATAAAAAAACTTCGCTGAATGACGCCCTTCGCGATTTTGATGTTTCTGTTTAGCCACAAACCTTTGATTTTACGGGATTATTCTTGACCCTTTCGCAAAGAGGGTGCTTTTAAATCTGCAGTTTCATCAGGCCGTTATACCGATTTCATATCGTTTTATTTGCGCGAAATTTTATTTTTAATCCATATACCCATCCTTTTGTTATCTTTGATTACTAAAAAAAACAGGTTAATTGGCCTCGTCCCGATGATAATACTAAATAAATTTACATACCAGATA
Source organism: uncultured Bacteroidia bacterium (assembly GCA_913009755.1). Classification (GTDB taxonomy): domain Bacteria; phylum Bacteroidota; class Bacteroidia; order Bacteroidales; family F082; genus JAADID01. Next base: position 2,007 of record CAJVWU010000013.1, on the reverse strand, counting down.
ATTTTTCTTTTACTTTATCTAACGGTAAATCCAACCGCATTTGCACAGGATAAAATTGACAGTTTAAAAACAGCCGTTGAAAACGAAAATGATCTCAATAAAAAAGCTCAATTATCCCTGGAACTGAGCCGGGAATACAAATTAGTTGACATGGGCAAATCCCGGGAGTATGCCGAACAGGCCTTGCTGTTTGCCAAACAAACCCACAATACAAGAACATCTGGATTAGCGCATGCCTTTCTCGGTGACCTTGATTTTTTAAAAGATAGTCTGGAAGACGCTGAAAAAGAATATACTGATGCCATTCCGCTTTTAACAGAATCGGGAGAATACCATAAGCTGATCCTTGTTTATTTAAGCCTTGGTAACCGGTTTGTTGAAAAAGGAAATTATCATGAGGCAATGAATTATTATCTCGAAGGATTAAGTTTATCTGACAAAATTAATGATTCAACTTATCTGGCAAGATTGTACAACAACATGGGGGTGGTTTATATCAATTTGAACGATAACCAAATGGCACTTGATTATTATTTAAAAGCATTACCCTTATTTAAAAAGTTGCAGGATACCATGAATATTGCCGGAACAACTACTAATATCGGTTCAATATATCTCCGGATGGGTGATTATAAAACTGCCGAAAAGTATTACCGCAACGGATATTCCCTTTTTAAGATCATCGGCCTGCATGCCGGGGAAGCTCATGCATTGTTTAAACTTGCGCAACTGGACCAACAGGAAGGAAACCATAGAGATGCCCTGAAAAACCTGTTGCGTTCACTTGAAATCCAGCAATCGGATACGGCCATGCCGGTCATGTCGAAATCAATGTTTTTGTCGGAAACTTTTGTCAATCTTGGCGCTGTTTATCTGCATTTGGACCGGGATAAACAGGCATTGCATTATCTGCAAAAAGGATTAGACCTTGCCCGTAAATACCAACAAATCGGAATTATTTCCATGGCTGCCGAAAACCTGAGTAAATTATATAAAAAGAAAAAAATGTACGATAAGGCACTTAGCCATTTTGAACTTTTCAAAAAATATTCCGATAGTGTTTTTAATGAAGACAACATCAGACAACTTACACAAACCGAAATGAAGTTTCGGTTTGACAGGAAAATGAAAGAAGCCGAATTCAGGGCTGCCCTTCATAATCAGCAACAAAAACAAAGGATATGGATTGCAATTGCTGTTTCGCTGGCACTTTTTCTGTCATTGCTTATCGTTGTGTTGCTTCTGAAACTTGAAAAAAACAGGAAGAAAAAGTTTAAATCCGAGATGATCAGGTTAGGGGACAAACTGGAGCAAACCAATAAAGAACTGGCAACCTATGTGCTGTACCTGATGAAAAAGAATGAATTTATCCTCACCATTATTGACAAATTAAAAAAAGCAAGGCTGGGTGCAAAAGTCGAAAACAAGAAAGTCCTTTCTGAATTGATTTCCGAACTAACGTCAAGCACAAACATGGTGTCGTGGGAGGAATTCGAGGTCAGGTTTCAGGAAGTATATACCGGTTTTTATAAAAATCTTCGTGAACGCTATCCCGATCTCACCAACAATGAAGTTCGGCTTTGTGCTTTTTTTAAACTCAATATGACCACAAAAGAAATTGCTGCCATCACCTATCAATCGCTAAATAGCATAAAAGTGGCCCGTTACCGCCTGCGTAAAAAACTGGATATTTCAAAAGAGGAAAACATGACTGCATTTTTATCACAATTTTAACCACGATTTTCTTTTTTTTATTTTCCAATAAATTCGCACAAACTTTTCCAGAATGTTCTAAGTAGCAGTAATAAAGTAGTTTATAACTAACTGTACTGGTTTTGTAACATCCTTGTATCCTAAAAGTAAATCATGATTTATATATATGAGTCCACTCTAAAAAGGTCGCCCCATTCATAATACACGTCAAGTCAACACAACACACGGCCTGAGTAATTGTTAATAAGTAGCACTTGTAACTACCTGTGTATCAGTGATAGAAAAATTTATTCA
>CAJVWU010000012.1 GCA_913009755.1 uncultured Bacteroidia bacterium | reverse complement strand
TATCCTGATGTTTTGTGAATACAAATATGAAGTCATTCCTTGTGAATAACAAATTTGCGGAATTGTCCCTGTTATGATTACCCTGTCAAAACAGCCCAAGGTGCCATTGATTTTATTCTTGTATGTTTTTGTAAGTAATTCCATGTCTCAAAGATGCAAAAAATCCCTGTTTGGTTGTGGCTTGTCCACGTTGGGTATATTTAATCTTGACGATTTTAGTTATTTATATGAAGATATAGAATTAAAAAGAATCGCAGAAAAGGCATCTTACTATTTTATTCTTCAACGACCTTGCCTAATATTTAGAAATTTAAAACGGACTTTGAGACAATTCGGATATGCAAAAACTGGCAACAGAAACCGTATTAAAACAAGTTGAATTAATTGTAAACGAGATAACAAATGAATAAGCCCACGCTAAAGCCATACACATTGCCAAGTCGCTCGAAAAGCCCACTGCACGACCAAAACTTGTCAAAGAGTATGTCTTTGCCAACGCAGAGAAAGAGGCTAACAAAATTTAAAGAAAACAAAGGAATGAATAAAGCCCTGCACCTAACAATCAGCGTTTTGATGGTCGGTACAGCTTGTCCCGATCTTTTTTCGGGTGACAAATCTGAACGTTGAGTTGACGTCTGCCCGGCTATTTGACAGAAAACCGGAAGCAAGAGTGGATGATCTTAACTTATCTATGGGGATTGAATGGAATTTACCCCGGAGTTTCAACCGGACTTTTTACTTTAGAAATTCTTGGTTTGGTCTATTATTTCATGATTTCTCCGGTTTTAACCCAACTTGGCTCTCATACATCCTAAAGACGGAAGATCATTTATAATTTTCAGTCTAAATAATCATAATATCCACATATTCAGTCATACAATTTCTGCATCTCCGTTTGTAGTGGGGTACGGTGTTTGGTTTTGTCGTTAATTGTCCATATATTTGCAGCATGTTTATAAGACAAGTCAAAAAGCAACGCAGCAGTGCCAGTAAAGTATTCTATCAATACACTTTAGTTCAGGCGGCAAGGATAAATGGCAAGGTAAAACAACGGTCAATTTTGTATCTCGGATATGACAAGTTGTTAGAAAACCAAGAGAACAGAAAGACTGTACTTGCCGCCCTGAAATCAAAAATATTCAGGCAGGCAGAATCATTTCCCCGGCATATTTCCCCTGAGCTAAAAAGACTGGCATTACAGTACTATGATAAATATTGTGTAAAATACGGGCAGGACGAAGAGAACCCCACATCAATACCACCCTCTCCGAAAGTATCGGAGTTCCATAACATTGACGTTAAAGGGCTCGAAGTTGAAAGCGTGAAAGAGTTTGGGGCAGAGCACCTGTGCAAACAAACGCTTGACAAGCTTGGGTTAGAGGCTTATTTTGCATCTTTGGGCATGTCGGGCGGGCAAGCTAAAAAAGCCCTGATAAGCATAGCCGGCAAAGCAATCTATTCATTTTCGGAACATAAAACATCCCAAATCCTTGAAATGAACAGTGAGCTTGCTGCTCTTTATAATTACGAAAAAAAGATAAGCCACAAGCAGCTTTATTCAATTTCCGACATACTCTATCAGCATAAACCATCTATTGATAAATACCTGTATAATCGCATTACCGGTATGTTTGACATAAAAGACAAATTGGTAATCTTCGATATCAGCAACACCTATTTTGAAACCGGAAAACCCAAAAGTAAAATTGCAAAATACGGAAGAATCAAAGAGAAAAGAAACGATTATCCGCTTGTTGTTTTCACAGGGGTAATTAATTCACAAGGTTTTATAAGGCATTCAAGAATATACGAAGGCAATAAATCAGATACAACAACCATCTCTGATATGATTAAAGACCTTGAAGAACATTCATTGCCCAATACGCAGCATACAGTAGTTACAGATGCAGGCATTGCAACGGACTCTAATCTTGAAGAGTTAGATAAAAAAGGTCACAAGTATGTTTGCGTTTCAAGAAACAGGATAAAGGATTACCCCATAGACACATCAAAACCTAAAATCATAAAACTTACAGACAGGGGAAAAAATGAAGTTGAGCTGAGCATTTTCAAGCCCAATGGTTACAATGACACCTGGATATTTGTTGAAAGTGAAGCAAAAAGAAAAAAAGAAGAATCAATGAATTTGAAATTGCGTCAAGGCTTTGAGGAGGATTTAAATTCAATAAAAGCATCATTTTCAAAAAAAGGCGGAACCAAACTTATCAACAAAGTATGGGAACGCATTGGCAGGACAAAGGAGAAGCATAACAGGGTTTCATCGAGATACAAACTGGAAGTTACTGAAAAGGATGGGAAAGCAACAAACCTAAGATGGGTAATTACGGAAAACAAAATCAAAGACGATAAATCAAAAGGTGTATATTTTATCAGGACAAACCATCAAAAAACAGATGAAGCAATGCTTTGGGACATATACAATACCATTAGAGAAGTTGAAGCAACTTTCAGGAGTTTGAAATCGGATTTAAACCTGAGACCGGTCCATCATCAAAATGACCAAAGGATTGAAGCACATTTATATCTCACAATATTGGCCTACCAGTTGGTCAATACAGTCAGGTACATGCTCAAACAAAAGGGCATCAATTACGACTGGAAGAATATTGTGAGAATAATGTCAACCCAAAAAATACAAACAGTAAAATTACCGACAGATAAAAAAGTAATACATCTCAGAAAACCATCTGTCCCCATAAAAGAGGTCAGGCAGATATATGATGCAACAAACTGTGAACACACACAATCGGCACAGAAAAAATATGTAGTGTACTACTAATTTTGTAAAGGGCTGTTATGCAAGGGGGAGGAGTTGGAAAATAGCCAAGTTGGGTTAAACCACGGGGGAAGTAGTTCGCCGAACGGGCTGTTCACCCGGAAGCACAGAGGAAGACCTTTGCAAGACAAAGTGTATAAACAGGTAAAGGAATATTGAATGTGTATGCGGTATTAAATTTCAACATCCGTCATTACAGCATATTTCTTCAATCAAACATCGAAATCGTTTCATCGCCTTTTTCGAACAGGTCGAGCTGGTTGTGCGACACGTGATATTTCTCGGGCACTTCCATCGCAAAATGCTCGATGTAATCGCGAATACTTTTCTTGATGAGTTTTGTGGGTGTGGTTTTCCGGGCTTTGCAATAATTCTCCAGCGATTTCATCTGACGCGATGAAAGCTTAAAAGTAACGGTCCTGTATTTTTTCCGTCTTTTTCTGCGTGACATAAAACCGATGATTTAAATGACCGCCGAAAGATAAAAAAAATTGTGGGATTCAGGTTCTGTTATAAGAAAAAGTATCTTATCTCCCGTCCAAACCGGGACAGGTGAAACGGCAAAAGAAAAAAACAGCCGCTACCCTGAGAAGAGTGGCGGCTGGGGAATGATTGTTATTGCTATGATTAATTGGTTCCTCCGGCATCTTTTCCGGTAGGATAAGCAGGCAGTTCTTTGGGCGGTGGCGGCAGGTTCATGGGATGTTCCTTGATTTTTTTCATGAGATAATCAATAGCCGTATTGAGTTGCTTGTCTTTTCCTTTCATCACTTCCCCCGGCAGGTTGTCCACGCGGATATCAGGGCTCACACCGTGATTTTCAATAATCCACTTTGAATCCAAGCCGTAAATACTATTTTGTGAGACAACCAGATTACCCCCATCAATCAAGGACCATACATTACTGTAACCCCTTACGCCGCCCCATGTTCTTGTCCCAATAAGTGGCCCAAGGCCATATTTACGGAAATAATAGGGAAACATATCCCCGTCGGAAGCTGAATAATGATTTATCAGGGTTACTTTATAACCATTCAGCACCTGTTCGGGATATCGCATGGCAGCCTGTACCCTGTTCGTACTCATGCCAATGAGTATCCGTCGCAATCTTTCCAGTATGATTTGATCAATAAAACCGCCACCGTTAAAACGATCATCAATGATAAGCCCTTGTTTACTGATTTGCGGATAAAACTGGTGGACAAACTGGTCCATTCCAAGCGCTTCCATATCGGAAAGATAGAGGTAACCGATTTTCCCATCAGACTTCCGGTTAACGGAATCACGTTTCGTGCGGATCCAGTTAAGGAGCCGTAAATTTAATCCGTTGACAATTGGTTTTACAACTACCGTATGTTCCCCTTTTCCCGAAGGCGTGTCAGCCAGGGTCAGCGTAACCTGTTTTCCAACCGTATTTACAAATAAGCTGTAAGGATTGACAGGTGCTTTAAGGGGTTGTCCGTTTACGGCAAGCAGATAGTCCCCCTGTCGTGCATTGATACCCGGCCCGGTAAGAGGCGATTGGTAGCCTTTCCTGGAGTTGTCCCCCCGGTAAATCTTCTTAAAGTAATAATGTCCGGAGGCTTTGTCGAGCCCGAAATCAACACCCAACAATCCGGTAGGATTGGATTTTCCCTGATAGTCATCGTCGCCTCCCCAAACATAGGTATGTGAATTATCCAGTTCGCCAATCATTTCCCCGATAAGATAGTTCAGGTCTTCACGCGAGCCGAGTTGCGGAAGCAGTCTGGCATATTTTTCCCCTGTTTGCTGCCAATTCACGCCATTCATTTTCGTGTTATAAAAGAAATCATTGAACAGCCGCCATGACTGGTGGTACATTTCATCCCACTCTGCACGCGGATGAACCAGCGTTTTCATATTGGCAAGGTCAAGGGGTGTGGCCCCTTTTCCAGCAATTGCTTTGGAGGGAATCAAAGAGAATTTCCCTTTCTGCATATATAGCAGGGTACTGCCGTCTGCACTCAGGGCAAAAGCTCTCACATCATTTTTAACCAGGGTGGTTTCCTTTTTCTTTTTCAGGTTATAAACTTTAAGGGCGGAATTACCACTTCCCGGTAAGGGGCCTTCGATGGTTTGCAGCGGGGCGGTCTGGAAGAAAATATTGCTCCCTGATGCCTGAATATTTCCATAATCCCCCGGTTCGATGGGAAGAGGGACGGCCCGGTTCATCAGTCCTGTCAAATCAATGGTTACGGGAGCACTTGCGACGGGTTTCCATGCCTTGGCAGGCGTTTCCTTTTTCTTGCCTGTATCGGGAATTCCCTCATCCGACTTGGGTGCAAAAGGTGACGTATCATTTTTTTGCAGGGTAGCCACATAAATCCCGTCCATTTTTAAGGTGGCCACATTAAATTCCGTTTCGCTGAAAGTGGGGTTTTCATGCCGTGCGGAAACAAAATAAAGGTATTTTCCATCAGGGGAAAATACAGGCTCCCCGTCAGCATACATGCCCGTACTTATTTTGGAAACCTGTTGGTTTTCCAGATTATAGAAATAAATTTGCGGAAGGCCGCTTTTGTTGATTTTGCTGTAGGTAATCCACTTTCCATCGGGCGACCAGTGATAATCATTAATGGGGCTCAGCGAGTCCTGATCAATGTAAACGGCTTTTTTGTCATTCGTGTTGAGGTACCATAAACGGTGCAGGTTATCGGAAAAAATGATTTTATTACTGCCGGGCGACCAAACGGGATTGTAAAAATAACCCGATTTAAAGTGAGTTAAAATATTCTCTTTCCCCGATCCGCCGGAAGGCCGGATGGCCAGTTCGTTTTTTCCGGGACTGTCAGTCAGATAAACAATCCATTTTCCATCGGGCGACCAGGAAGCATATTGTTCCTGTGCTCCCGATGTAAGGGTAATGTTACGGATGGCACCGTGTTTGGCCGGAACGGTAAACAGATCACCACGGGCACCGAACAGGGCGCGTTTTCCGTTGGGGGCAATGTCGAAACTCCGGATCATTTTATTTACGTTTACCCAGCGGGGACGGGTCCGTGTGCCATCGTTCGGAACGGCAACCTCTGTTTTATTCAGTTTTTCGGAGGGCAGGTCCAGTACGTATAACGAGCCGCCGTTTTGAAAAACAATGCCGTTGTTGCCCAGCGAAGGCCAGTCTATATCATAATCTTTAAAATGCGTTATTTGCCTGAATTGTTTGGTGTCGGTGTTGTAAGCCCATAAGTTGAGCCGGTGATTGCTGCCCCGGTCGGAGGCAAAATAAATGGTATTTTTATACCACATGGGATAGGTGTCGGTACCTTTCCATTTGGTAACGCGTTGAATATTATGTGTTTTTAAATCATAAATCCAGACATCCTGTGCCAGGCCACCGGTATATCGTTTCCATGTCCGGAAGTTGCGAAATATCCGGTTGTAGGCAATTTTACTGCCGTCAGGACTGTAAGAAAGAACACCACCTTTGGGCAAGGGAAGCTGTTGTGGCAGGCCGCCAAGACGGTTCACTTCAAACAACTGTCCGAACCAGGAGTTCCAGGTATTTCTTCGGGACAGAAAAACAATATTTTCCCCATTTGGGGTCCAGCTGACAACCATATTGTCAGGGCCCCAGCGGGTAGGGGGTTTCTGTACCACATCGGAGTGGAAAGTTAACCGGGTAACTGCTCCGCCCTGAGCCGGGATTTTATAAACATCCACATTTCCATCATATTCCCCTGTAAAAGCAATGGTTTTTCCATCCGGGGAGAAACGGGGCATTAAGTCATACCCTCCGTCAGTGGTCAAACGGCTGGCCATGCCTCCCTGGCGATCGACGCGCCAGAGGTTTCCTGCCGCCTCAAAAACAATGGTGTTGTTGTGCAGTGTTGGAAAACGGCAAAGCAGGTTGCCGTTTTGTTGCGGAATGGCCCCAAAAGCCACCGAGGTACTCCAGCCCAGAAAAAGAATCAGTAACAGGCTGAACAATTTTTTTCTTTTTTTCATGGTCAATGTTTTTAAATTATTGGAATAACAGACTGTTGATAAGGTAATTAAGAACTTGACATGCAAAATTACTCATTTTAGGAAGCTTTCGGAAAAATTAAGATTTTTTATATAATCTCGTGCGCTTTCTCAAATTCAATCCAGGATTAATATCATTCTCTGTTTTATTAAGCAACTCATCATAATCCCGGATTTTCTTGATTTGATCTTTGGATGCTTTTCGCTCACCCCTTTCTGTCTTACTCAGGATGGACTGGTCAATATCCAGTAGTGCTGCTACCTTCCGTAAAGGTAACCCCTTGTCCGTTCGTAATTTTCTTATTTGTTTTCCTATTGCAAGTTATCAACATCAAAAGATGAGCTTTGCAGTGGTCTCATTCTCCTGTTCGCTCTTTCACCAGCCGTATTACTTCATCAGCATAATGTTGTGCTTTTTTCATGCTTGTGCTTTCGGCATAGATTCGGACAACGGGCTCGGTGTTGGAGGGGCGCAGGTGTACCCACCCGTCGGGAAATTCAATTTTTACGCCGTCAAGGGTCAGGATAGGATGTCCTGTGTAATGTTTTTTGATTTTATCGAAAAGTTTATTCAAATCACTGTCCTGTTCCAGTTGTAACTTATTTTTAGAGATAAAATAATCGGGATAGGTTTTCCTGAGCTGGCTTGCCGTTGTTTTCCGTTTTGCCAGCAGGGTAAGGAAAAGGGCAACGCCCACCAGTGCATCACGCCCATAATGAATAGCCGGATAAATGACTCCTCCGTTACCTTCGCCGCCAATTACGGCATCCGATTCTTTCATTTTCTCTACGACATTCACTTCGCCGACAGCAGAAGCAAAGTAACTTCCGCCGGCAGCTTCGGTAACATCCTGCAGCGCCCGTGTGGAAGACAGGTTGGAAACCGTATTGCCGGGTTTGTTTTCAAGTATGTAGTCGGCAACGGCAACCAGGGTGTATTCTTCGCCGAACATTTCACCGTTTTCCATTACCAGGGCCAGGCGGTCAACATCGGGGTCAACTACAATGCCGAGTCCGGCCTTTTTATCTTTGACAACTTTTGATATTTCAGTGAGGTTTTCGGGCAGCGGTTCGGGATTGTGCGGGAACAGCCCCGTGGGTTCACAATAGAGTTCGATTACATCGCTTACGCCCAATGCCTTTAACAATCGGGGGATGGCGATTCCACCGGTTGAATTCACCGCGTCCACCACCACCCTGAACCCGGCTTTGGCAATCAGGCCGGGATCAACATATTTCAATGATAATACCCGTTGGATGTGGTTATCAATCAGGTTGTTGTCGTGAACAATTTTGCCCAGTTCATCAATTTCCGAAAAGATGAAATTTTCACTTTCCGCCAGTTTCAGCACCTCATCGCCAACGGTAGCCGATAGGAATTCCCCCTTTTGGTTCAGCAGTTTCAGTGCATTCCATTGTTTAGGGTTGTGGCTTGCCGTAATGATGATCCCGCCGTTGGCTTTTTTGTCAATCACAGCCATTTCAACTGTGGGTGTTGTTGATAATCCACCGTTGATCACGTCAACACCCATACCGGTCAATGTAGAAACCACCAGTTCCTCAACCATCTTCCCCGAGATGCGGGCATCGCGTCCCACAACGAAAGTGAGTTTTTTTTCTTTCTGCTTGTGCATCATGACTGAGGCAAATGCAGCCGTAAATTTAACAATATCAATGGGGGTAAGTGCATTGCCGGGACGGCCTCCGATGGTACCGCGGATGCCTGAGATGGATTTGATTAGTGTCATTTTTTAAGATATTTAGTCGCAAAAATAGGGAAAAGACGGGATAAGACACAGTGATCGGCAGTCAGCAGTCAGCAGCCTTCAGTCAGCAGTTGGCAGTCAGCCGGAACTGCCCTGAAAGGGCATTAGGAAACTCCCGACACGGGATTTATCGCATAGCTCAGTGTTGTTTTACTTTTGTCTTACCTTTTGATTTGATTTCGGACTGCGACATCTTCGACAAAATTGATCTCATTTGCTGTAGCTCTTTACCAAATGCGGCCCAATCGTCCTGCTTAAGGTAATTCAGGGCATTATTGTAATGATCAAGTGCTTTTTGGGCTTCAACAGAAAGAACAGGCATCCCCCTGGCCTGGCTGGTTACCGGTTGTTGGGGTGTAATTACCTGACCTGCTGAGAGGTTAAAAACAGCCCTCAGCGCTTCATCAAGGGTTTTCTTCATTTCAATCTGCTCTTTAAATGCCACAATAACTCTTTTCAATTCGGGAATCTGGCCTTGCTCCGACTGCAAATAAACCGGCTCCACGTAAATAAATGAATTCTTTATGGGAATCACCAGTTGATTGCCTTTGATAACTTGTGAACCTTTCTGGCCCCAAAGGGTAAGCTCGGATGAAATGTCAGGTTTCTGGTTAATTCTGGCTTCAATTTGCATAGGCCCGTATATCAGCTTATCTTTAGGAAACAAATAAACAATCAGGTCACCATAATTGGGGGCATCACAGCGGGCACACATCCATGCAATCATATTATCCTTGTTGGAAGGTGTTAGCGGCAACATCAGGATATATTCTTCTTTTTGTGTCCCGGGCAAACGCATAATAATATAATAAGGAAACATTTTTTGCTGTCCGCTATTGTATATTTCGTTGGGGATTTCCCAGTAGTCCTCTTGGTTATAAAACACTTTGGGATCCGTCATGTGGTAAACATTGTACATTTTAATTTGGATGTTAAACAGATCGGTGGGATAACGGATGTGTGCTTTCAGGAAATCAGGCATTGCACTAAAAGGCTTAAAAAGTTTGGGATAGATTTTTTGAAAAGTTTGGATTAAAGGATCGTCGGGGTTGATGATATAATAGGAAACCTCTCCGTTAAAGGCATTAATAACGATTTTCACAGAATTGTTAATATAATTTATCCCTCTTTCAATCGGGTTTTGATAAACCGGTTCCGAATAGGGAAACATATTGGTTGTGGTGTATGCATCTTGTATCCAGTAGAGGTTTCCATCATTACCAACAACCGGATAAGGCTGTGTGTCGAAAGAAAGGAAAGGGGCAATCTTTGCAACACGTTGCATGATGTTCCGGTAAAACATTATACGGCTTTGTTTGGTAAGGTAACCCGTGAAAAGAATACTAATGTCGGAAAACTTCCAGGCATACACCAGGCGTCTGAAAAGAGAAGAAATTTGCACACCTCCTTTTCCCTCATAACTGGTATAAACATTTTCATTTCCTTTGGGATAATCAAATTCTTTGGCTTTTGTGTTTACCAATACATATTGATCAGTTTCTTCCCCGTAATAAATGGCCATTTGTTTGATCTTCAACGGCACGGTAGCCACCGGAGGAATGTCTTTTACAATAAGGTCCGGCATTCCGTTGGGTGTAACTTCATTGACCGGGTTCATTACAATCCCATACCCGTGGGTATATATCAGATGTTTATTTACCCAGGTTTGTGCACGAGCAGGTATTTCCGATTCAGGCAGTTCCCGGGCACCGAGCGCAACCTCGGTGTATTTATCAAAATGGTAACGGTCTATTTGTATGCTTTTAAAATCATAATACAACCTGATCTCCTGCAATTGCCTGTAGGTTTGTATTAAAGGCCTGCGGTCCCATAAACGAATGTTTTTAATGGTATGATGGTTGTCCAGGATATCATTATAGGTTATATCCTGATTCACAGGGAAAGGTTTAGCCTTAATTTTGTTTAGTCCGTAAGCTTCCCTCGTCAATTTTATGTTATTCAAAATAAAAGGGGTTTCTTTTTTCAGTTCATTGGGTTTAACTATATATTGTTCAATAATACCGGGATAAATCCATACAAATCCTATCAATACTAAAACCCAAAACCCCAATGCAGAAAAAATAATTTTTCTTTTTTTATAAACCGGATAGAAAAATAAAAGAACCGTAATGGCCAAACTGATAACCAAAATGGTCCAATAAGCAGGAATCTGCGCATGCACGTCCATGAAAGAAGGCCCGTAAGCAACACCATGGGATGAATATAAAATATTATATAGTTTTATAATATAAAGCGCAGAAATTCCCAAAGCAAAAAAGGCAGCTAACTGTGTTAAATGATTTTTTGCCTGCTTGGAAATACGAAAATGGCCACTTGTAAAACTAAGGGCATTATCAAGATAATAAGAAAGCAAAATGGCAATAAAAGTAATGACAACCATAAAAAGATACCAACTGGTAACAAATTGATAAACCGGAAGTTTAAAAACATAAAATCCTGCATCCCTGCCAAAAATAGGCTCTTTCAGGCCAAAGGAGGAAGGATGAATAAACTGCAGGAAATTGTTCCAGTAGCCCGATGCGGAGGTTCCCATAACAATGGCAAAAAACAGGATGATCACGCCCCAGAACCATACAAATGCTTTTCCCTGGTACAAGGGTAAAATCAGTTGCCTCGGGTCGTCCTCTTCAAGAAAACTGTCATTTCTGCTCTGGCTTCCCCTTTTATGTGCCATACTAATATGAATCCATGAAAATAAAACAAAAACTAAGAAAAAGATAATAAAAGAGACAACTTCAGCGAGAATCATGGTGTCAAACACCGAGCTATATCCCATGTTTCTGAACCAAAGCCAGTCGCCATAATAATTCACAAATAAACCGAACAGATAAATAAAAAGAATTATCAAAGCCGCCAGAATCATTACATTTTTATATTTTTTCATGGGTATTGTTTTTATATAATTAATGTCATTAATAAAAAGGTATTAACAGGAAACCCCTGTATAAAAAGTTCTAAACAGTAATTTTATTTTTCATTTTAAGGCTGTTTTAACAGAAAATCAGCAAGACTTAACAAAAGTACTGTATTAAAGTAACAAATGCAGAATTCAGGAAATAAAATTATTTGATATCGTGCGCATTTAATTTGTTTTGAGATATAAACAAGAAGTTCACAGAATGTTAAAAAAATATTTTGTCATTTATTACCTGTCCGAACAGTAGTATTTATATTTTTACAGCGATTTTCAACAGATATATGGACGAAGAATTTGATTGGTTAGACAGTAAGGAGGTTAAATCCCTTGCAAAACGCTTTGAATCTATGTTCAAAGAAGGTGTGCAATACTTTTTTGATGTGGATGAATTTGAAGCAATCATTGATTATTATTTTGAAAAGGGATTCATTGAATTATCGGAAAAAGCGGTTGAAAAGGCCTTAATGCAACATCCCGGTTATTCTGTTTTCAGGATCAGGGAAGCCCGGCTGCTGGCCTACAGGAGGAAATTTTACGAAGCCCTTGAATTGCTGAACATAGTCGAGATGCTTGAGCCGACAAATGTTGATATTTATCTTTCAAAAGGCGAAATCTACAGCCAGATGAACAAGCACGAAATGGCTATTGAAGAATACAAAAAATCACTTCCTTATACGGAAGCCCCCGAGGATGTATATACCAGTATTGCCTACGAATACGAAAATCTTAATAATTACGCATTAACCATCAAATACCTGAAGAAGGCCCTGGCAATCACGCCGGAATCGGATGACCTGATCCAGGAAATTGCTTTCTTTTTTGAGATTACTTCCCGCGAGGAAGAAGCTGTTGAATTTTTTAACAAGTTGCTGGACGACAACCCCTATTCAAAACTGGCCTGGTTTAACCTCGGCATATTTTATAATACACTTGAACTTTATGAAAAGGCCATTGAATCTTATGAGTTTGTCCTGGCCATTGACGAAAGTTATGCCGCTGCCTATTTTAACATTGCCAATTCATATACCGGGCTAAAGCACTACCGGACAGCCATTAAGCATTACGAAGAAACCTTTAAATACGAAGAACCCGAAGCGCTGACCTATCAATATATTGGCGAGTCGTATGAACATCTTGGCGATTTGAAAAAGGCACTGTTGTATTACAACAAAGCCATTCATCTGGATGATAAATTTGCCGATGTGTGGGCTGCAATCGGCAAGGTGTTCATTCAGCAGAACATGGACAAGACGGCCATCAGATATTTTGAAAAAGCCATCAGGCTTCAGCCTTCAAACAATGATTATAAGTTTGAGTTGGGTGTCATCCACCTGAAACATAACAATCTGGATAAAGCGGAAGACCTTTTTGAAATGATCGTGAAAGACGAACCCGGTTTTGGTGATGCATGGATCAATTTTTCCCTTTGCAAATCATTAAATGACGGTTATGACCGGGCCATTGATGTGATTGAACAGGGGCTTGAATACAACAAAAATAATGCTTCCTTATGGTACCGCCTGGCCGGTTACCTATATAAATCGGGGAAGGTGCAACAGGCATTCTATTATATTGAATCGGCCATGAAACTTGATTTTGACCTGCACAGTGAACTCACCGATTTTATGCCTGAACTTTTCCAGGAATCCCGGTTTACGGAATTGCTCGGGATTTATTCCAGTCAACAATGAAAGAATATTTAGTTTTATTCCTGAAAGGCCTGGGCATGGGTATTGCCAATATCATCCCCGGTGTTTCGGGTGGCACGATTGCTTTGATCACAGGAATTTTTGAACGCATGATTGATGCCCTGAAATCGTTTGACGGGGTTGCCATCAAATTATTTTTTACCGGTAAATGGAAAGCTTTTGCCGGACATACCGATCTGTATTTTTTGCTGGCTGTATTTTCGGGGGCGGCGTTGGCCATTGTCCTGCTGGCAAGGGTTTTTGGTTATCTTTTTGATCAATATCCTGTTTATATCTGGTCCTTTTTCTTTGGCCTGATATTGGCTTCTGTGTATTTTGTCGGAAAAACTGTCGAAAAGTGGCGGTTCACGGTTTACTTGTTTTTTATTATCGGGACGGCCATCGCCTTGATATTCACATTTCTTACGCCGGCAACGGAGAACAGCAATTTCTGGTATCTGATGCTTTGCGGGGTAGTGGCTGTTTGTTCCATGATCTTGCCCGGATTGTCAGGCTCGTTTGTGCTGATCCTGATGGGAAATTACCAGTTGGTGGCCATTGATGCCATCAACGACCGCAACCTGGCTGTTTTAATTCCTGTTTTTATTGGTGTTGTGCTGGGGTTAGTCAGTTTTTCCCATTTATTGTCATGGGTGTTTAAAAGATTCAGGGATCAGACCATTGCCGCTTTGACCGGTTTTATTTTGGGGTCGCTCGGCATTATCTGGCCGTGGAAAAACCCGATAACACAAACCTTTGGAAACAAAGTAAAAGAAGTTGGCTATGATTATTTTCTGCCCCACCTGAATATTGAGTTTGTTGTTGCACTGATTATTATGATCCTTGGTGTGTTGGCTATCTGGTGGCTGGAAAGCAGTGCCAATATGTTGGATAAACCGAAACCTGATCAATAATGGAATGGTACGGACTTATCGGAAAAAAACTGAAACATTCTTTTTCGCCCGGTTATTTCAATAAAAAATTTCAGGAACTCAACCTCAAGGCGCGGTACGCCCTTTTTGAAATGGAAAATATTTCAGCTTTTCCCGGATTGGTGGCAGCACAACAGCACTTAAAAGGGCTGAACGTTACCATTCCCTATAAAAAGGAGATCATCCCTTTTCTTGATCAGCTGGATGAAACGGCAAAAGATTCGGGGGCTGTGAACACCATTAAGATTGACCGGCCTTCCGGCAAACCAATCCTGAAAGGTTACAATACGGATATCACGGGTTTTGAAAAAGCTTTAAAGCCATTGCTGCAAAACCGGAACGTTGACCGGGCCCTGATCCTTGGAACAGGAGGGGGTGCCGCTTCGGTGGCTTACGTGCTTGGGAAAATGAATATTGCTTTTACTTTGGTGAGCAGGAACGGAAAACAACCTTTGCTGAATTATCATGACCTGAACAAAAAAATTATTTCCACCCATCTTTTGATCGTGAACACCACACCCCTTGGCATGGCTCCTCATCCTGATGATTGTCCGGCCATACCTTACGGGTATATCACAAAAGATCATCTTGTTTTTGACCTGATCTATAATCCTGCCGAGACGTTGTTCTTAAAAAAGGCAAGGCAGCAGGGGGCGGCAACTTCAAACGGAATGGAAATGCTGAAGTTCCAGGCTGAAGAAGCATGGCAGATATGGCAGGGATGAGGATTGAGTTCCCGGATTTTCAAATGGTAACTAATCCGTGTGCTGAGAAGAAAAAGCTTATTATTTTCTTCGAACTTTTGCCCCCCCCCCGCAGTTTGTGTCCCCACCAACTGCCCCTGTGGGATGCCCTGCTTTTCGCCTCCGGGTTGCTCCCCGTCAGGAAAGGCGGGCGGGAACCAGGAAGATAGGGGAAGAGCGTTGAAAAGCAAAAAAACAGGCTACAATAAAAATCCTTACTTTTGAACCCCATGGATCCGTTGCTTATATATGTGCCCAAAAAGTCGAACCGGCTGCATTATACTTTCAGGGTTGTTTTTAAGGAAATATTAAAAGCAGATTACAAGATCACAACCGATCTGGATGAATTTCAGTCGTCCGACCTGCCCAAATTCATTTACGGCGAAAAAGCTTTGTCCGATGATATCTTTTTTAAGTCCAGCGGATTGTTGTGGAAAAGGGGCATTGAAAGCCTCGAAATGGAAACAATAGATTTTAAAGGGTTAAAAGCACTGTTTCCGGTGTACGATGAAAATACCGTCATCCCGTTTGATGTTTTTTCAGCCATCTTTTTCTTTATCACACGTTACGAAGAATACCTTCCTTTTGTCCGTGACCCGCATGGCCGGTTTACTGCACGACTGAGCCGGAGCAGTCAAATGAATATTCTTGAAAAGCCGGTGGTCAATATATGGGCTTTACAAATAAAAGATATCCTGCAATCCAAATATCCATCCCTGAAATTTCCGGAAGTTAAATATAAATTTATCCCCACTTATGATATTGATTCGGCTTTTGCTTATGCCCAAAAAGGCCCGGTGAGGTCTGTGGGCGGGTATTTTATTGACCTGAAAGAAATGAGATGGGCTGACATGGTACAGCGCACCAGGGTTTTGGCAGGGACAGAAAAGGATCCCTTTGATACCTATGAACTGCAAATCGGGTATCAGAAAAAATATAACCTGCACCCGGTTTATTTTATTTTATTCGGTATGTATGGCCGGTACGATAAAAATTCAAGTATCAGAAACAGGGTTTTCAGGCAACTTATCAAAACACTTGGTGATTATGCTTCCATCGGGATACACCCTTCGTACAACACGGTTACTGATCCTGAAATGCTGCACCGCCAGATTGAAGACCTTTCAAAAGTCATCAACAAAGAAATAACTTGCAGCCGCCAGCATTTCCTGCGGCTTATGTTCCCGGGGACATACCGCATGCTCATCGAAAACGATATTACCGATGATTACACCATGGGCTATGCCTCTATGCCGGGGTTCAGGGCTGGGATATGCAGCACATACCCTTTTTATAATCTTGATATGGAAGAGGAAACCAAGCTGCGCATTCACCCGTTTGCCGTAATGGACGGTACTTTAAGGGATTATTTGAACTATGGCCCTGTTGAGGCCCTTGAAAAAATCAGGCAACTAATTCAGGAAGTAAAAAATGTGAACGGTATCTTTATTTCCCTCTGGCATAACGAACCGCTGAGCGACCGGAAACGATGGACAGGCTGGCGAAAAGTTTACGAGGAATTGCTGAAGATGGCTGCGGAATAATTCATTTCTATGTATTTTGATAAAATATTTAAAACATAACGAGATTGATACCGGCAAGTGGGATAAGTGCATTGCAAAGTCGGTCAATGGCAATGCTTATGCGCTTTCCTGGTATCTGGATATCATCCACGACGAATGGGAAGCGCTGGTTGAAGGGGATTATGAAAGGGTGATGCCCCTGACGGGAAGCAGGAAATATGGTATCCGTTATTTGTTCCAGCCCTATTTTGCCCAGCAACTGGGCGTGTTCTCCGCAAGCAAACTCAACCCGGGGATCGTGATGGGTTTTTTACGTGCCATTCCTCCCCGTTACCGTTTTATTGATATTAACCTGAACAGTTTCAATAAAATAAATGCAGAAGGTTATGACGTTATTTACAACCGGAACCATGTCCTCGACCTGATTTATAAATACGAAAAGATTGTAGAAAATTACTCAAAGAACACCAAAAGGAACCTGAAGAAAAGCAGGCTCAACGATCTTACCCTGATGAAAGGGGTAAAGCCGGAAGAAATAATCAGGCTGTTCAGGGAAAACCGTGGTAAAACGCTGAAAAGATGGACTGACAAACATTATTTTACACTGAGCAGGCTGATGTATTCGTCTATTTACAAAGGGAAAGGGGTTGTTTACGGCGTGTTCGACGAACGGAACCAGTTGTGTGCCGGTGCTTTCTTTGTAAAAAGCAACAACAGGCTGGTCTTTTTGTTTTCGGGAAGTGATGAAAGCGCACGTCAAAATGCAGCCATGACTTACCTGATTGACGGGGTTATCTTTGAATTTACGCCAAGCCGTCTGGTACTCGATTTTGAAGGTTCCAATAATCCCGGCCTGGCGAGGTTTTATAAAGGTTTTGGTGCAAAAGAAATACAATATCCCCGCCTGCGGCTGAATAAGCTCCCTTTTCCGGTTAAACAATTGCATTCATTAATTGAAGTGTTAAAAAAGAATTGAATCCCGCTTTTTCTTCATGCATTTCGCTTATTTTTGTGATGCTGAAATGAACTTCCGGAATTTAAAACAACATGAAGAATACAAAACTGATCATCGAAAACATACGGATTTCTTTACATTCGGTGAAGAGTCATCTGCTGCGTACCATACTTACCGTGATGATCATCGCGTTCGGAATTATGGCCCTGGTGGGAATATTAACAGCCATTGATGCCATAAAATATTCCCTGACAGAAGATTTCGCCATGATGGGTTCCAACACATTCAATATACAGAACCGGAGTATCAGGGTTCATATCGGTGGCAGGCGAAACAAAGAAGACGTATTCCGGGTAATTAATTATCAGGAGGCGAAGGATTTTAAAGATGAATTCAATTTTCCTGCAGTAACCTCCATTTATACTTACGGAACGGGTACAGCCACGCTGAAATATAAGTCGGAAAAAACAAATCCGAATGTGCAGGTGGTTGGGACTGATGACAACTATTTTGAAACGGCAGGGCTGGAGATCGGCAGGGGGAGAAACTTCACCCCTGATGAGATGAAATACGGAAATCATGTTACCATTATCGGGAGCGACAACGCCAAAGCCCTGTTTATGAATAATGAAGACCCCGTTGGAAAGATCATCTCCATCGGCGCAGGAAAATACAGGGTGATCGGTGTGCTGAAGGAACGGGGATCGAGCCTGGGCTTTACCGGCGACAGGGCGTGCATGGTGCCCATTGCCAATGTAAGGCAATATTTTTCAAGACCCAACATGAATTACACCATCAGCATTATGGTAAATGACCCCCAGATGATGGAGCCTGCCATCGGGGAAGCCACCGGATTGTTCCGAAAGGTGAGGAAAGACAGGCCGGGTGATCCCGATTCATTTTCCATTGTCAGAAGTGATAACGTAGCCAGTATATTGATCAGCCTGACAGGAAAAATTCAAATCGGGGCCATGATCATTGGGGTAATCACCTTGCTCGGTGCAGCCATCGGGTTGATGAACATTATGCTGGTTTCGGTTACCGAACGTACGCGCGAAATTGGTGTTCGCAAAGCCGTCGGTGCCAGGCAACGTACCATACGCAACCAGTTTCTGGCCGAAGCCATCGTTATTGCCCAGATAGGAGGGGCGCTCGGTATTGTGGCCGGCATTTTGATCGGTAATGTGGTTTCCATGTTTACCGGCAGCGCCTTTATTATTCCCTGGCTCTGGATTTTTATGGGTGTGGTCGTATGCTTTATTGTGGCGCTCTTATCGGGTATTATACCGGCCAATAAAGCCGCCCGGCTCGATCCCATCGAGTCGCTGAGGTATGAGTAGTTGAACCGGGTGAATCGGTTGAAACGGTTCCTGCTTTCGTGGTGTTGGTGCCATCATCGTTTTTTTGAGTATTCAGTTTTGCCGTTGTGGATCATGCGGATCGGAAAAGTTTCTTTACGACATAATTTCAACCAGCCGGAGATGATTTCCCAATCTCACTCGTCCGCTTCGTATTCCAAAATATCCCCGGGCTGGCAATCAAGCGTTTTGCAAAGCAACTCCAGTGTGGAAAACCGGATGGCTTTGGCTTTCCCCTTCTTTAAAATGGACAGGTTGGCCATCGTTATGCCTACCTTGCCGGATAGTTCGGTCAGGCTCATTTTTCGTTTGGCCAGCATGACGTCAAGGTTTACTATAATCATGGTTATACGGTTAATTCCTGTTCTTTCTGCAACTTCACACCGGTCATAAAAATGTGTGATAACATCCAAAGGAAGATTGCCACAACCAGAAGAATCCCGTTCGAACTAAAGTTGCCGGTAATTACCAGGTGTTTGAATTCCATGCTGCGGACAAAAAGGTAGTAAAATGCCCCTTTATAGATCAGGTCGAATATCCAGAAAGCCACAAGGCCATAGGCCATATTTTTAAGCATCTGAATGTTGAACCGTTCAAAAATGTAGCCCCGGTAAACATTTCCGATGAAACGACGAAAATTCACGAAAATGTATAAAGAGATCATCACAACAATTAACAGGGCCACACCGAAAACTTTAGCTATATCGGGGTTGGTGTTGATAAAATGAATTTTACCGAGGGCTTCAACAAATTCTATTTCCTGCTGCTGCCCGAAAACATCCATTGTGCCCTTTTCAGTGTAATTCACTTCTACAGGTAAAGCGGTATGCAACTGCATTTTATCACCAAAAGCCTCGGAAAAAAAAGCGATGTTCAATCCGATAGTTAATACAAGGACAACCAAAAACAACCAGAATACAACTTCGGTTGACCAGTAAATGATCCGGATACTTAAAGGTTTTTTGTTTGTGTTCATAGTAGTTGAATTAATAAATATTTGTGCTGCAAAGATAAACCTAATTTATCGTTTGTCAAGTTATATTTATTGAATAACGATAATTTATTATCGTTTTAAATAAGTATTGAATTATCCTTTCCGGTTTTGCTGATCATTTTTCCCTGAAAAAAGTTGCCACCGGCTTTATTATTTTGAAAGGTTTCTTATTTTTGAAAGATGATCAGTTTCATTCTGAACGATAAACTCATTCATACGGATAAACCTGCCGGGATGGCCCTTCTCGATTTTATCCGGAATGAGGCAAACCTGAAAGGCACTAAATCGGGCTGCCGTGAAGGCGATTGCGGGGCATGTACGGTGATTGAAGGGCAACTAAAAAACGGCAAGTTAATTTACGGGATTATTGTTTCCTGCCTCACACCCCTGGGAAATATCCACGGAAAACACATCGTTACCATTGAAGGCATCAACATGGAAACCCCGTCACCGGTTCAGACCGCACTGGTGGAGCATAACGGAACACAGTGCGGGTTTTGTACACCGGGATTTGTGATGTCGCTAACGGCGTTTCTCCTGTCGGACGAACACGGCTTCGAAAAAGCCAGGGAAGCAATTGACGGGAATATTTGCCGGTGTACCGGTTATAAATCCATTGAGCGGGCAGCATTGGAAATCAGCGAAATGAAATCCGGCTTACAAGCCGGCGATAAACTGAACCGGCTGGAGCAAAACGGGTTCATCCCTGTTTATTTTTTATCCATACCGGACAGGCTTAAAAAAATTCAGTCAAACCGTGAAGAAAGCCATGAAGGGAAATTGATTATTGGCGGGGGTACCGATTTACTGGTTCAGCAGCCGGATGAGGTATTTGAGGGAAAAGCAAAATTTTTACGCCGCAACAGGACAAATAACGGGATCACTTTTAGATCGGATTTTTGCAGTATTGGCGGCGAAGCAACCGTGGCTGATATTATGCAATCGGAAGTTTTACAGCAGTACTTTCCCAAACTTCCGTATTATTTCAAACTGATTTCTTCCACCCCCGTCCGGAACATGGCCACACTGGCCGGAAACCTTGTAAATGCTTCACCTATTGCCGATTTAAGCATCTTCTTTCTTGCACTTAACGCTGATGTTCATCTGACTGGTGAAAATCATAATAAAAGAACCGTTCCCCTCAGAAAGTTTTTCATTGGCTACAAAAAGCTGAATAAAACAGATAATGAAATTGTTGAAAAGATTTTTTTTCAACTTCCTGATGAAAATACGTATTTCAACTTTGAGAAAGTCAGCAAACGGCAATATCTCGACATTGCCAGTGTAAATTCGGCGATCAGCCTGAAGATTAAAAATAATGTGATTGTTGATGCACATGTGTCAGCCGGAGGGGTAAGTCCCATTCCGCTTTACCTGAAAACGGCTTCTGCATTTTTGATTAACAAAGAAATTAATGTCGAAAACATAATCAAAGCAAACACAATTGCACAGAAAGAAATTTCACCGATCAGTGACATCAGGGGAAGTGCAGATTATAAAAGATTATTGTTACGACAGTTGACTTTCACTCATTTTATTGAATTTATCCCAGATAAGATTTCAATAACCAAGCTGTTACAGACTATTAAAATATGATTAAGAAAAGGAATATCTGGTCGCAAATTGCGACCACCTCGAAAAAATAAAATACTCACTTTATTTACTATATGCATTTACAGAGCATGGTACCATTATGTTAACGAATGTACTGAATAGAAAAAGAATAGGATACAAGAGAAAAAATGAACAACATTGATGCCATAGGACATGTTACCGGACAGTCGGTTTACCTCGATGACATACCATTACAGGAGGGGACACTGCATGCTTTGGCATTCGGTTCGGATATTGCAAACGGGAAGATTATCAGCCTGGATGTGCAGACGGCAGAAAACTTTTCCGGTGTTATAAAAATATTTACAGCCAAAGACATCCCCGGCGAGAACCGGATTGGCGGCATCATTGACGACGAGGTGCTGTTTGCACGAGACGAGGTACTTTATATCGGCCAGCCCATTGCGCTGATTGTGGCAAAAGATGACTATTCAGCCCGCAAAGCACGAAAACTGATCAAAGTAACTTATGAAGAACGGGAAGCGATAACCGATCCGCGTGAGGCAAAAGAAAAAGGGCTTTTATTATTTCCCCCGAGAACATTTGAATCGGGTAATATAGAAGATGCCTGGAGTAAATGTGATCATGTTTTTGAGGGGAGAGCAGACACCGGCGGGCAGGAGCATTTATACATCGAAACGCAGGGTGCTTATGTTTACCCGCTGGAAAATGAAAATCTGAAAGTTCATTCTTCAACACAGGGGCCGACAGTTGTCCAAAAGACAATTGCCCGGGTTCTTGGCTTGCCCATGCACCGGATAGAAGTGAGCGTAACCCGCCTGGGTGGCGCTTTTGGCGGCAAGGAAGACCAGGCGACGGCATGGGCCTGCATGGCAGCGCTGGCATCGCGCAAACTGCATAAACCGGTTAAAATAAGTTTAAGCCGCCCGGATGACATGGTCATGACAGGAAAGCGGCATCCCTATTCCTCTGATTTCAGGATTGGCCTGACCAAAGACCTGAAGATACTGGCATTTGAAACCACTCTTTTTCAGAACGGAGGTGCTGCCACCGACCTCTCCCCGGCAATAATAGGACGTAGTCTCTTTCATATTACCAACAGCTATCACATTCCCAATGTGAGGGCCACCGCTTACAGTTGCAAAACCAATCTGCCCCCGTTTACCGCTTTCCGGGGATTTGGCGGGCCACAGGCCATGTTCGTCATCGAGGCGGCCATCGCCAAAGCTGCCGAATTGCTCAATATCCCTGCAAGAATTATTCAGGAGAAAAACCTGATCAAAGAAAATGATGTATTTCATTACGGGCAAACGGCAAAAAATGTGCATGCCGCCAAAAGCTGGCGGGAGGTGTTGAACCAGTTTCAGGTCGAAAATAACACAAAAGAAATAGAAGATTTTAACGCACAAAACCCAACCGTTAAAAAAGGCCTGGCCATGATGCCGGTTTGTTTTGGCATATCATTTACAAAAATCCCGATGAACCAGGCACGAGCCCTTATTCATATTTACCAGGATGGTAGTGTTGGCGTAAGTACCGGTGCGGTTGAGATGGGGCAGGGGGTAAACACAAAATTATTGCAAATTGCTTCGCAGTTTTTTTCGATCAGTCCCGCAAAGGTAAAGATTGAAACCACCAATACCACACGTGTGGCGAACACCTCACCCACTGCAGCCAGTTCGGGTGCCGACCTTAACGGGAATGCCCTGCTGGATGCATGCGACAAATTGCTGTTGCGCTTAAAAAAAACAGCTTCAAAAACACTGAAAACAGATATCGGTTCAATTGAAATCATTGATGAAATTGTTTTTGTTTCGGGCAAGGCGACCAGCCTGAAATGGAAGAAACTGATTGAAACGGCATTCCTTGACAGGGTAAGCTTGTCGGCAGTGGGCCATTATGCAACGCCGGTTATCTATTTTGACAAAACCGTTGAAAAAGGTCGTCCCTTTGCTTATCATGTTTATGGAACGGCTGCCATTACTGCAAAACTGGATTGTCTCAGGGGCATATATTCCATTGAGAAAGTGCAGATCGTTCACGATTTCGGCAACAGCCTCAATCTGATGATTGATCTCGGACAGGTTGAAGGCGCCGTTGTTCAGGGTATCGGCTGGATGACGATGGAAGAACTCCGTTTTTCAAAAAAAGGGGAATTACTCTCAAACAGCCTGTCAACCTACAAAGTCCCCGATATTTATGCAGCCCCTGAAACCATTGAATGCAAAGCCCTTGAAACCGAAGGACCCGAATTGGCTGTCTTGCGGTCGAAAGCCGTGGGCGAACCTCCGTTGATGTACGGCATTGGTGCTTATTTTGCCTTGCGAAATGCCATCAGGGCCTTCAACCCGGAAGCACATATCGGGTTTGATGCACCATTGACACCGGAAAAAGTACTTTTGTCACTTTATTCGGTGACTAAAGTCGCCGGTACAATGTAAAGGCGGCTTCAGTCGCCCCATAAAAGAAAAATTTAAACAATATGTCTTCAAAAACACAAGATTTTTGGCGTTTTATTCTTGAAAAGCTCAACAACGATATCAGTGTCATCCTGTTGGTTGTGATTGAAAACAAGGGGAGCAGTCCCGGAAAGCCCGGGTTTAAAATGGCTGTTGCCGGAGATGACACAATGAAAGGATCAGTTGGTGGCGGCGTATCGGAATACCGTTTGGTTGAATTGGCAAAAAAGGAATTAAAAAAAGAAACCCCGGAAATCAGCATCAAACGTGAAGTCCATCAACCGGATGCTGAAACCGACAAGTCGGGCATGATTTGCTCCGGTGAACAATGGGTTGCCTTTTATCCGATCCGGAAAAATAAACCGGTCGTAGTAAACAACATCATATCTGCCATTGAATCAGGCAAAAAGGGAATAATCCGTTTTACGCAAAACGGCTTTGATTTCAACTTGACCGGCCATCAACAAAATAAACCCGTAAACCCGGTTATTTCTTCCAACGAATGGAAATTTACCGAAGAAACAGGAAATCAAAACCACCTCTACATCTTTGGGGCCGGGCATGTTGGTCTTGCGCTAAGCCGTGTCATGAATTCGCTGGACTTTATCATTCATCTGTTCGATAGCAGGAAAGAGCTCAATACTTTTCAGGAAAACAATGAGGAAAACCATTACCGGATTATCAATTACAAAGATATAGGCTCCCTGGTGCCCGAATCTGACAAAACCTATGTTGTTATCATGACTTTCGGCCATTCCAATGATGAATTGATTTTAAAACAACTGATCAACAAAAACATAAAATACCTGGGTATGATGGGCAGTAATAAAAAAGTTGAAACTGTTTTTAAAGACCTTGAAAATAAAGGATTTAAAAAGGAACGACTTCAAAAAGTCCATGCTCCCATCGGGCTGGAAATTGCCAGTAGAACACCTGCGGAAATTGCCATCAGCATTGCGGCTCAACTCATTGCGGTAAAAAACAATTAAGGATTTACGCTTTGGAGAAAGGGCCGGAAATTAATTAAAACCCCACACGATGCTTAAAATCAAGATAATCCCGCCGTGTGTTGATATTCACCAATATTCGTTTGTCATCAACAGGAACAGAACGTCTGGCAAACTGCGATAAAAAGGTTTTAAAATTCCGGTCAGGCCTTTTTCCCATAATAATGGCTTTAATGACTTTCGGATTTAAAAGCACAGGATGCCCCCCTTTTCCCTGACAAACAGGAACCAGATAATCCGAAAGGCCTTTATTCGCAATTAACGAAGCCAGCACATCCCTGCTCACAAAAGGGTTATCCACATTATGGACAAATACAGGGGTGGAACTCCCAAATGCTTTTAATCCCAGTTGAATTGAATAAAACCGTTCCCACTCAGGGTGGGCATTTACAACAAAAACGACATCCGTTAAGTTTTCGGAACGATGGCCCGGGAAATAAGACTCAGACTCATTGTTGATAACAACAACGATTTGTTTACAGCCAAAATGCCTGTACTGTTTCACAATTTCATCCAGAAAAGTGGAATGCCCATCAAACAGAAGTGAATGTTTGGGTTTGCCCATCCTTCCCGACCGGCCGGCAGCCAGGATAAGTGCTGAATATTCCCCCTGATCATTTTCCATCAGCACAAAGATAGTTTTACTTTAAATATCCCGAAGATCACGACAAGACAGATGCAAATAAAAGTGAAGGTAATGAATATCTGTTTTCCTGCATGCACAACAAGGGCTGCCCCAAAAAGGAACAGCCCGGAGTGAGTGAGAAATAAAGAATTATGAGCGAAATTTTTATTCGTAATCCCGTTTCATGTACTGAACACGCTCGAAAGAAGCGTCCGTAGTTTGCTTTTCAAGCGATATTCCCCTGAAATCGTCCAGCGATTCAAAATGGTTGTCTTCCATCCACCTTTTCAACCCTGCCTCAATCGTTGGAATAACTTCAATACCATTTAAATAGAGCGTAGAACACAACTGTACTGCCCGGGCGCCGGCAAGAATCTGTTTAACCACGCCACGATAATCATGCACACCCGTAGATGCCACCAGGTCAACATCCAGTTTCCGGCCCGACATCAGCGCAATCCAACGCATGGGTACCGTGGCTTCCAATGGCGATGAGAGGTAATTGTCGGTAATCACTTCCATGGTATCGGTATTGATATCCGGCCGGAAATAGCGGTTGAACAACACCAGCCCGTCCACTCCGTTTTTCACCAGCTTTTCAGCCATTGCATACAAATTGGTAAAATAATATCCCAGCTTAACGGAAACAGGAATGGTAACATGTTTTTTCACCTCTTTGACAATTTCAACATATTTTTCCTCAATCCCGCTGCTGCTCTGCAAATCGTTAAAGGGGAAAATTGCAATGTTCAGCTCCAGGGCATCGGCACCTGCCTGCTGGATGGCAGCGGCAAAATCAGGCCAGCCTTCATGTGTTATGCAGTTGATGCTGGAAATAACAGGAATGTCGCTTTCATTTTTAACACTGCCGACAAAATCCAGGTAATTATCCAGGCTGGCTTCCACGGAAAGGCCGACAACATGTTCTTTGGCTTCAGGAAACCAAAAATAAATGTCGCTGTCTTTTGCATTCCGTATTTTCGACTCGGCATCCAGCCTGATCTGCTCTTCGAAAAGTGATTTCAGCACAATGGCCCCGGCCCCGGCTTCAATACATTGCCTGATGGATTTAATTTCACCCGTCAGCCTTGAGCTACTGACAATCAAAGGGTTCTTTAATTCAAGACCCATATAAGTTGTGGTAATATTCATTTTGATAACATGCTAATTGGATAATGCACATCGGTGTCAATGTATTGTTCCAGCCTGCGCGAAAGATACTGGTATGCCTGTTCCAGGTTTAATCTGGCATTGTCCGTCAGCCCTTCTTCAAACTCCCATTTATATCCTTTAATGGCCATCTGACAGGATTTGGGTTGTTTTTTGAACAGGTCTTTGCACACGTGCAAAACATACTCGGGAGAAACAGAATGCATCGAAAACTCTACTTTTTCGGATGAAGGTTTCAGTTGAGTAAATTTAAACTCATGGATATCTTCCTGAGTTGCATCCACAAAGACCACAACATCTTTTTTAGAGATTCGTTCGGCATCTTCAACATTTAACTGATAGTTGGTTTCGGTTTCGATGTTTTCGAGATGATGCTTTTCTGCCCATTCCCTGATTTTTTCTGCCATTTCAATTCCCAGGGCATCATCATGGCGGCCGGGGTTTCCGTAGCCATACACAAGAACTTTAATACTTTCATTCATAGCTATTTGATTTTTTGATCCACAATTTTATTATTACTGTTTATCATCGTTATTTCCAGCGGCATCTTACCCAGTGCATGTGTAGCACAGCTCAGGCAGGGATCGTAGGCCCTGATGGCCACCTCAACGGCATTCATCATTCCTTCGGTTATCTCGGCATGTCCGTTCAGCATGGCATTGGCCGTATGATTGACGGCCTTGTTCATGGGCTCATTGTTGTTGGTTGTCGAAACGATAAGGTTGGCCAGTGTAACCTGATCATCATCATTTATTTCGTAATGATGGAAGAGGGTGCCACGTGGTGCTTCGAGTACCCCCACACCGCGGTGTCTTTTCTCCCCTTTTACTACAAGGTCTTCGTTCTGGAGGTCGGGGTCGTTCAGCAGGTCGCGGATAACCTCAGCACAATGCAGCACTTCAATAAGCCGTGCCCAGTGATAATGCAAACTCATGTTGTTGGGTTTGCCGTCAGTATAGGCTTTAAACTCTTCAAACTCTTTTTGTGCCAGAGGCGAAGGGATAAAATCGCAGGTGTTCAATCGGGCCAGCGGGCCTACCCGGTACCATCCTTTTTCTTTGCCATACTCTTTCAGGTAAGGAAATTTCATGTAGCTCCAGTTCCTGACCTCTTCCTCAATATACTTTTCATAATCCTGATAATCCACATCGTGTAATATCGTTTTTCCTTCGGCATCAACGGCACGCAACACGCCGTGGTAAATATCGAGCGCTCCGTCGCGGCGCACCATACTCAGATGGTTTGAGGGGAAAGCCGCAAATTCGTCCACCATCTTGCGGTTGGCCTTGTGATAGTTTTTAAAGAAATCGAGGGCGCCAACCGACCAGTCAACCATTTTGTCAGCATTCATCGGATCAGCGCCTTTTAGCAATTCATCACGTTCTTCAATAGTGAGGTTCTTGTTTATGCCACCCGGAACAGCACCGGTACCATGTATTTTCTTCCCGGCTGTCAGACGGATGACTTCCTGTCCGAATTTACGCATCATCACGCCCTGCATGGCAAGTTCCCTGTTTTCCATGGCCACTCCTATAATATTTCTTTTCAACGGATCACCGTCAAAACCAAATAAAAAATCGGGTGAACTCAAATGGAAAAAATGCAGGACATGCGACTGGAAGAACTGGCCGTAATGCATCAGGCGACGCATTTTTTCACCCACAGCCGTGAGGCCGTCACCGGGACCGGCACCCACAATCACATCCAGCGCCTTGGCAGCAGCAAGATGGTGACTTACCGGGCAGATACCACAAAGACGTTGTACAAGTACGGGCATTTCCCAATATGGGCGTCCCTGGACAAAGCGCTCAAAACCCCTGAATTCAACAATGTGCAACCGCGATTCGCGGACATTGTTCTGATCATCCATATAGATGGTAACTTTTCCGTGTCCTTCAACCCGTGTAACCGGCTCTATTGTTATCTTTTTCGACATGTTTCAATAATTTTCAGTTATTAATCAAATTTTACCACTTCATACGGTAATTCCATTTCATTACCGGTTACCAGTGCGATCAGGGCATCCCAGATCAGGTCGGCACGCGGTGCACATCCCGGCAGGAAATAATCAATCTTTACAATCTCGTGGCAGGGATATACTTTATCCAGCAGCATGGGCAATTCATCATCGTTGGGCAATATCTTATTTGTATTTTCCTGAACCGTCGGCCCGCCGATATAAGCTTCTTCCAGGCACTCTTCAATGGAGATGCCGTTGCGTAAGGCAGGCAGACCACCCATAATGGCACATTCGCCCAGCGAAACCAGGATATTGCAATTTTCCCTGAAAGCTTTCAGTATTTCAATATTTTCGCTATTGCAGCATCCCCCTTCGATGATACCGATATCCACCTGTTTGGTGAATTTTTTAATGTCATCAATGGGGGATTTATTAAACTCGACAAGTTCTATCAAATCAAAGATCCTTTCATCAATATCAAGAAATGACATGTGGCAACCAAAGCATCCTGCCAGTGAAGTTGTCGCTATTATTTTTTTATTCATTATGATCGGTTTTTCAGATTAAATTTCTATTTCGCTGCCGATGGGTTTCTTGTCATATTTCCTCTTGCCAATAGGCTGATAATACCCCAGCTCTTTATAAATGATAGAACCTACCGGACAGTTATCCATAGCTTTCCGTGCCAGTGCATCGGTGATTTCTTTTCCCATTTTTTCATCAAGGACGACCTCCAGCTTATTGCCCCTGTTTTTGTAAGCAAAATAGCTCCTGCCCTCGTCATCCTTAATGCCCTTGATGCACCGTTTGCATAATATGCAGCGATTTTGTTCTTTGATAATCTTCGGGTTGGTGGCATCAATGCCTTTTTGGGGAAACAGAAACGGAAATCTGGGGACCATCATTTTAAAACGGTAGGCCAGTGCCTGCAATTCACAATTTCCGCTTTTTTCGCAGGCCGGGCAAAAGTGGTTTCCACTTACAAAAAGCAGTTCGACAATGCCTTTGCGGAAATCGGTGATTTCGGGAATATCACTTTCCACCTCCATGCCTTCGGCTACCGGGGTAGTGCATGAAGTCATGTAGCGGTTACTGATTCTGATGGTACACATCCGGCAGCATCCTTTTGGGGGCAAACCTTCAAAATTGCAAAGTGTGGGGATATACACCCCATTGGCTTTGGCTGCTTCCACAATGGTCTGGCCTTTTTCGGCAATTATTTCCCTGCCATCTATTTTAAATTTTATGGTTGTGTTCATTTTCAAAAATGTTTTTAATAATTACGCATGATGGAAATTGGCTTTTCTGCCCACAAAGCTGTTGGCAGCTTCAACTGACTTTTCCAGGTCGAAAACATTGTCAAAATCAGCCATGGCCTTAACATGTTGTTCATACAGATATCTGAAATTCAGAATGCTCGATACAATGGGGTTGGCAGATGTTTGCCCTAATCCGCACCGGCTTATTTTAATGATCTTGCCCCAGCTCAACAGGTCGTCAATATCTTTGCGTACCCCGTGCCCGTCAAGAATCTTTTGCAGTTTTTGCTTCATGATAAAAGGCAGGTTCCGGCAGGTTGAGCATGAGCCGCAGGATTCTTCGATGAAAAAATCCATAAAATTCATCACCACCTCTTTCAGCAAATCCCTTTTGTTATTAAAAATCATGATGGAGCCGCCTGTGGGCAGATCTGAATAGCTGAGCTTCCGGTCGAATGTTTTTTGGGCCACCATCATACCCGAAGGTTTGTACCATTTCATGAGTTCGGTAGTTCCCAGGTCATCAATATCTTTCACACTAATCATGACGCCTGAGGGGCCACCTACCTGTACTGCCTGAACATCATCGGCACCGCTCATTTCTATCACTTCACGAATGCTTGTCCCCCATTCCACTTCATAGATTCCCGGAAACTTGCAATCACCCGAAACACTCAACAGTTTGGTCCCCAATGAATCTTTTGTTCCAAAACCTTTAAACCAATCTGCACCGTTTTTTACTATTCGTACCGTAGTTGCCAGTGTTTCTACATTATTTACAATGGTTGGATAATTCAAATACCCTTTTTCAACCGGGAAAGGAGGTTTGTCGCGGGGCTCTCCGCGTTTTCCTTCCAGTGATTCGATGAGTGCCGACTCTTCGCCGCACACATAAGCGCCGGCTCCCAGTTGAATACGAATATCAAAGTTAAATTCTTTAATGCCTGCAATATTCTTTCCCAACAGGCCTTCTTTTCGCATTTTATCCAAAATATGGTTCAGGAATTTATAGAGGTATCTGTACTCATACCGTAAATATACCAGGCCGATATCGGCTCCGGTAGCATAAGCTGCAATAACCATCCCTTCGAATACCAGATCAGGAAATTCGGTGAGCAATACCCTGTCTTTAAAAGTACCCGGTTCACCTTCGTCAGCATTACAAATGATCACACGATGTTCACTTTCTACCCTTCGGCCAAAATGCCATTTTAAGCCGGTTGGAAATCCGGCGCCCCCCCTGCCCCTGAGATTGGAATTTTCAACAATATCAATGATTTCTTCAGGTGAATGACCTTTTAATAGTGAGCGGACCACTTCAAATTTAATATGATCCTTATCAAGAATGACCATCCGTTTCCTGATGTTGTTAAAAACCATTGCCCTGACGTAGGGATCGGAATTATTACCATCCCCCGTGCTCTCGTAAATAGCTTCATCCGGCGATTTCCCTGATTTCAGATCGGCAACCAATTTCATTACGCGATAAGTTGTGAGATTGGTAAAAACTTTATCGTTGATAATTGCACTGGGGCCCTGATCGTTCATCCCTATACAGGAAGTTGAGTACAACCCGAACATTCCATCCTGCGAAACTGACCCGAAAGTCGTTCCACATGCTTCTTCCAGGGCTTTCTTTACCAGATCATGTCCACGCATACAGGCTGTGATGCTGTTGTTCAGGAAGATATTGAATTGCCCACGGGGTGTTCTTGAAAAGAAATGATAAAATGTTATCGTTTCATTGATCTCGACCTCCGACATGCCCAGCCTTTCGGAAAGCAATTCAATATCAGCCTCACTCACATAGCCATACAAATCATGGATATCAATAAGGATATCCATTAACCTGTGCCGGTCATCCTGATATTTTGAAGTGATCGTTATGATTTCATTTTTCATTTTTTATTGATTTAATTGTGTTTATGTAAACGAACACCATATTGTTAATTAATTAACAGCGAAAATAGAATTATTATTGTTAGCTTTTCAACATTATTATATTTTATAACGATTTTAAATTGCTGAAGTTTCGCACTTAAATTACTGCACGTAAATATTGGACACATAGTCATGTGAAATAGGTGTTAGCAGTTGCACGAAGAAGACATATAAGTTACGCAAAGTTTAAATTAGTTATAAAAGTACTTTGTTCAATATTGATTTATTGCCTTATGAATTAATCAGGTTAACTTTAACTAACTAATATTCAATTAACCTGTAACATTATGACAAACAGGTGACTGTTCACCCTGAGTGGCCGGATATTAAAGAAACACGGATAGCCGAGTTTTTTATATTTTGTCTTGTGATAAGGATTATTCATTTCTTGACGGATTAACGGTGAAATTAATATTTCGGTACTCCGCACCTTGCGATTGTATCGGGTTGGTTTTATAAAAAATCAGGAAATAGAGTCTTCTGAAAGAGTTGTTTCAAAAGATTAAATTTGCCGAAATATTTCACACAAAGCCATGGGGCATTATGAAATAACTTTGTGTCTCTGCGCCTTTTCGTGAAACCCTACTTTTTGAGTTGCCGGTTTTTAAGACAACGTTTTAAATATGCATATTGTAGCAAAAAAGATAGAAATCAAAGGACTGGTCCAGGGCGTAGGGTTCAGGCCGTTTGTTTACAGGCTGGCTGTTGAGCATAACCTGAAAGGGACGGTGGAAAACAATAACCGCGGGGTTTTTATTCATCTGGAAGGGAACGATGAACAGCTTAAGAAATTTATCTCTGCCCTGCCAAAAAGGATTCCCGAAGCCGCAAGCATAACGGTTATGGATAATTTTCCTGTCAAGGTGGAACATTTCAGGGATTTTTCGATTATAAACAGCCGGTCTGTTTCGGATGAGATCACCGAAGTAAGCCCCGATATCGGTGTATGCCACGCATGCCTGGATGACATGAAAACACAGCCGCACCGTATCAATTACCCGTTTATCAATTGCACAAATTGTGGCCCGCGTTTCACCATCATCAAAGACCTCCCTTACGACCGCCGCCAAACAACCATGACGGTTTTTGAAATGTGCGATACCTGCCGGAAAGAGTATTCCGACATCCTCGACCGGCGCTTTCATGCCCAGCCCATTGCCTGCAACCATTGCGGCCCCTGGTACACTTTGCATGAAAAGGGAAAAACCGAAGAAAACCTTGAAAAGATCATCGGAGAAGCCTGCCGTCTCCTTGAAGCAGGGAAAATTATTGCCATCAAAGGATTGGGGGGTTATCATCTGGCCTGCAATCCTTTCGATGAAAAAACGGTTTCTACACTGCGCTTGCGCAAAAGCCGCGAGGGAAAACCCTTCGCCCTGATGGTGAAAGACTTTGAGACAGCAAAAGAATACCTGCTTATCAACCCCGAAGAAGAAAAATTGCTGACCGGCTGGCGCAAGCCTGTGGTGCTGCTGAAAATAAAAAAAGAGTTCGCTCCGTCCATCAGCATCGGGCTGAATACCGTCGGGGCCATGTTGCCGTATATGCCGTTTCATCATCTTCTTTTTGAAAAGCTGAAACTTCCGGCCCTTGTTCTGACCAGCGGGAACCTTTCGGATGAACCCATCGTGATTGATAACACAACCGCGCTGAAAAAACTGGGTGCCGTTACGGAAGCAGTCATCACCTATAACCGCGACATCCACAACCGGACAGACGATTCGGTGGCTTTTGTGGCCAATAAAAAAGAAAGGGTGATCAGAAGGTCAAGAAGTTATGCTCCATCACCGATACAACTTAACTTTGATGCGGAAGGAATTTTTGCTGCCGGTGCCGAGCTGGTCAATTGTTTTTGTATCGGAAAAGGCAACCAGGCCATCATGAGCCAGCACATCGGCGACCTGAAGAATATGGAAACGCTTGAGTTTTATAAAGAATCCATTCAACGGCATGAACGCCTTTTCAGGTTCCGTTCGCAACTGGCAGCTATGGATATGCACCCCGACTATCTTTCCACTAATTATGTCAGGCAACTTGATATTCCTGCTGTGGCCATCCAGCACCATCATGCGCACATTGCTTCCTGCATGGCCGAAAACGGCATTTCGGAAAAAGTGATCGGCATAAGCTTCGACGGAACCGGCTATGGAACGGACGGTAACATCTGGGGTGGCGAATTCATGGTTTGCGATTACCTGGATTTTGACCGCAAAGCCCATTTCGAATACATTCCCCAGCCGGGTGGCGATGCCGTGACCAAACACCCCTGGCGGATGATGACGGCTTACCTTGTGCATTATTTCGGAGAAAACGTTCTAAACGAACAAACTGAACTTTTTAAAAACATAGACCAAAAAGAGCTGGAGATTGTCTTGTTCATGTTGAAAAACAAAATCAATTCCCCACTGACAAGTTCCGCCGGACGGTTGTTCGATGCGGTTTCGGCCTTACTGGGAATTTGCCGGGACACGACTTACCATGCCGAAGCGCCCATGCGGCTGGAAGCTGCTGCTGAAGCCGGGCTGCAGGGTTTCTATCCTTTTGAGATCACTCAAAATATCATCAGTATGAAGCCTGCCTTTGAAATGATGATCAATGAACTGAACAATGGTGAAAGCCCCGGAACCATCTCCGCAAAGTTTCACCGAACCATTTCTGAAGTGATCGTTGACACTGTGAAACGTATCAGCCACGAAACAGGCATCCGCGATGTAGCTCTTTCAGGAGGTACATTCCAGAACCGGATCATCCTCGAACAGGCCGAGCGCCAACTGGCTTCCGCAGGTTTTGATGTTTACTCCCACGCTCACATCCCTTCCAATGACGGGGGCATTGCCCTGGGCCAACTGGCCATTGCGGCGAAGAAGAGGGAGGTTGGGGAGTTTTTTAAAAGGTAACGTGTCATCCCGAAGGAGGCACGGCTGAGGGATCCCCCGGGCACAACCCACTTTCCCGGGGGATATCTCCCTTCCTGCCCGCCGCTTTATCTATGGCTGTGGCTTCTTCGGTGGTAATCTGGGCATTGACCCTGATTGGAAGAAATAACAATGCCAAAATAAGCAGGTTTATTGTGGTGTGTTTTACTACTTGTATCATTCCATTATTTTTAACCTGTTGTGAATTAGAGTTGTTAAATGATGGCACCAGTCCCGCCTGCACACAAACTGCGATGGAAGATTGTCGCCAGTTGGGGGGGTGTTTTTCTATTCTATAAAATCAGGCAATTAATTAAGGTTAATTTAAAGAAAATTTTATGGGTAAGTTATAGGAAACGCGCACGGTTTTGCCCCATTGAATTCCCGGTTTCCATTTCGGCATTTTTTGCACGAGTTTGACAGCCTCTTCATTACAACCAAAACAAACACTGTCAGGCGCAGTAACATTAGATATTCTTCCATCAGTTTCAACCACAAAATAAACATTTACAATTGTTGAATCTTTAAAATGATCATGGATTTCAGCAACTTCAATATTATTGTTTATAAATTTTTTAAGTTCCACAAGCCCTTCCGGAAAAGAAGGCAATGTGTCAACATCAAGATATATCTTTGTCTGACTGGGGGGAGGAATGGTAAACCTGAAATTTACAGGTAATGTTTTTGAAACCCTTACCGGTATTCCATTCAATTTTCCCGGGGCCCAGGCAGGCATATCACTGATTATCCGCAGGACTTCTTCGTCGCAATCCCCGCCAATACCCCTTATGATTTTAACATTTGAAATGCTTCCATCAGTTTCAACGACAAATTCCACATATACTTTGCCCTCAATGCTGTCAGCCAGTGCCTGTTCGGGGTAAACCAATGTATTTCTTAAATAATTGTTGCAACCTGAATCCCCACCGGGAAATTCGGGAGGTTGATTAACAAATCTGTAAACGGAATCTGTATTAATCTCAACTGTAGTGCTTTGTGAAAAGATAACCAGAGGAAACAAAAAACAAATCAATGAAATAAAAATATTTCCGTTCTTCATCATTTAAAAAATTTTGACTTTTTTATCAATGTAATTATACCTAATGACCTTCAACCAGGATTTCAAATATCCCTCTTAGTATCTTTTTCTATTTAATAACCACCTGCTCATCCCTGAGCAATGGCATTCCCATATATCGCCTTAAAAGCTGGGCAACGGTCAGTGTGTCTTTCTGACAATAGGTTACGATGCGTTCAAGGTTTTTTTCAACCCAATAAACCTGCCCGACCTGGCTGCCGTCAATATCATCTTTCGGCGTGGGAATGTCGAATATGGCAGTGAGCAGGTCCAGTGAAGTATAATGTTTATAATCACCAAATTTCCACAGTTCCATAGTGTCAAGGTGTTTGATCTCCCAGGGTTTTTTACCGGCCATATCCAGGATTACGGGCAATACAATGCCGTTGACCAACATCCTCCTGGCAATGTAGGGGAAATCGAACTCCTTGCCGTTGTGGGCACAAAGCAGGTGACGGGCCTCGTTGAAGTGCTT
This sequence comes from uncultured Bacteroidia bacterium, assembly GCA_913009755.1. Classification (GTDB taxonomy): domain Bacteria; phylum Bacteroidota; class Bacteroidia; order Bacteroidales; family F082; genus JAADID01. The sequence continues at coordinate 23,308 of CAJVWU010000012.1, read as the reverse complement.
GTTCAGCATATCGGCGAATTCAAGCAATAAAATCCGTTCATCATCCCCGTAAAATGATTTGATCCTGAATTCCCCCCCGTTGGCAAAACCGCAGGAGATGCAGACGACCTTTCCAAACTCGGCATAAATCCCTGCCCGGTCATACAGTTGATCGGCAGTTAATTCAGGATCGTGACGCCGCAGGTTCTCGGCTTTCTTTTCCCAGAGTTTTTTAAAACGGCCTGATAATTTATCGAAGGCTGCAACGGCAGGTACGGTTTCAATGTCTAAAAATAAGATATCGGAAATGTTCAGGTTGGTAAGCATTGCTTTGATTTTTTAAAAGTTGAAAGGTACAAAAAATTGGATATTTTAGCCATCTGTCAAGCATAGTATTTTGAAGAGCCCTGTTTTTATATCTATGGTGCTGTCCTGTGTGATTTTATTCAGCGGATGCAAAAAGGAAACTACTTACTTTCCTCCTGATATTGAAATTATTTTACCGGAAAACCATACCACTTTTAAATTGCCGGCAGCAGTTAAAATCAAAGTACGAGTTAGAAGTTCCAATTCGCTCAACTATGTGAGGATTAGCATTGATAACTCAGAATTGATCCCGGTTCTCGGGCAACGTTTCATCTATCCTTCTGTTTCCGATACCCTGATTGAATATGAACAATTTATCCAAAATCAGCCGTTGGGGGAAACGGGCCCGTATGTGTTTGATGTTGCTGTTGATGACGGAAAACAGGTAACCCGTGTTTTCAGGGATATCAGCTTTGTGAACAATCCGGTTCACTACAAAGGTTTTTACTTGTTTACCAGGCCGGGGATCAACGAAACGCAGATTGATTATTACGACAGGTCAAATACCGGGCATCCGTTTGCCACAATGAACGGTGAACTGGTCAGTGCTGCTTTTTCCGATTACAGCGACCTGTTGTTTGTGGCCACTACCATTCCTTCGCGGTTGTTTGCTTTTCAGTATGAAGATCAGGAATTGATCTGGGACGAAACACCGGAACAGCCCTATCCCGAATACAATTATCTGCTGGCTGACGAAAACCTGCTGTACATTGCCAGCGAAAATGAAAGAATCTCGCTTTTGCAACAGCAATCCGGATACCAGAAAGCTGGCACCGGATTGTTATTTGACAGCATTCCCGAAAAGATTGGCGTGAACAGTGATTTTTTTATTGGCGATTTCCGGTTACGCCATTCCGGACAACGGGCATGGGTCAGTTTTTACAAAACTACCGGGCATGTTCACAGGCGTTTTTCAACTTTTATCACGGTAGTTGATTTCTATCCTTTTAAAGATAATTCAGGGTTTTATGTTATTGGAAACCGGGACGGGAAAGGTTTATTCGGTATCTATAATTCGGAAGGTAATTTTCTCTCCGGGGAAACACCGCTTGAAACAGGTGATCTGTCCCATACCGCCCGGATTGATTACCGGTTTTTTCTTCTCACGGATGAGCGCACCTTGTACCGTTTGGATATTGTTAATAAAATGGCGGTGGTTATCAAACAGTTTGAGCAGGAAATTGTGGACATGGCTTTCGACAGGGAAAACAACAGGGTATTTATTGCCGATAGGGACAGTGTCCGCATTTTCAGCTATCCGAATATGGAATTGCAGGCCGCACTGTCTTCCGGAGCGCCGGTGAAAGCTGTTAAACTGAGGTTTTTTTATTAGGAAATATTTCAAAGTTGGAATCAGGAAAAATACGGATGACCGGAGACGGTTCATACACTCTTTTTGATGATAAGACCGGGGAAAATTATCATTCCGTTCACGGGGCCATTCAGGAGTCGGAACATGTGTTTATCATGGCCGGGCTTAATTTGTTTAAAGATTCCCAGACAGCGGTCCATATTTTTGAAGTGGGCTTCGGAACGGGACTGAATGCCTTGCTGGCTTATCGCTGGGCTGAAACAAAAAATATCCTCATCGAATACCAAAGCGTAGAACTTTATCCGGTTTCCCTTGAAGTGGCAGCCAGGCTTAATTATCCCCGGTTGCTGAACATGGATAAACAAGTCTTTTACAAGATGCATCAGTGCGGAAACGAAAAAACAGACATTTCCGGGTATTTCGCGCTTCAAAAATATAGTATGTCTTTGCAGGAAATCCGTTTGCCGGACAACACCTTTGATGTGGTTTTCTTTGATGCCTTTTCACCCGGCACCCAGCCTGCGATGTGGACAGAAGAAATTTTCGGGAAGATGGCTTCCGCCATGAAAAGGGAAGGGGTGCTCACCACCTATTCCACAAAAGGAACCGTAAAGCGTGCGCTGAAAGCCAACGGGTTCAGAATTGAGAAACTTCCCGGTCCGCCCGGGAAAAGGGAAATATTGAGGGCGATGCCGGAAATAAAAGAGTGAGTTAATCAGGAAAAAGTGTTCCGGCCATTGAATACTTTTATATGGAAAGTGTTCTGTGCATTGAACACTTTTTTTAAAAATCGTTCCGGTCATTAAACACATTTTATTACTTTTGTCAAAATAAAAAGGACGATCATGGAACGGTTATATGAAGTTTTTGATATTAAACTGAGAAACACATCACTGAAATTCAAACGCTTTTTGTTTGACAATATAGACTGGGGGAACAGGCTGATATCCATTCAGGGAGCCAGGGGAACAGGGAAAACAACGCTGGTTTTGCAACATATCAAAGAACAATTTACTGCGCCCTCAAAGGAGGTTTTATATGCCGATGTGAATCATATTTATTTTTCACAGCACACTTTAATTGACCTTGCAGACCAATTCTTCAAAGCCGGTGGTAAATACCTGTTTCTTGACGAGATACACAAATATCCGAACTGGTCAGTTGAGATTAAACAGATACATGATACTTATGCAGGATTACAGGTTGTCTTTTCAGGATCCTCCATTCTTGAAATTATGAAAGGGGAAGCCGACCTGAGCCGGAGGGTAGTCAGCTATCTGTTGCCGGGCATGTCCTTTCGTGAGTTTCTTGAACTGGATAAGGGCCTTGTCTTTGAAAGTTATAATCTTGAATTGTTATTAAAAAACCACATGCACATTGCCCATACCATTTCTGAATCCATTAGGCCAATGGAACATTTTGCCGGTTATTTTAAGTATGGTTACTATCCGTATTTTAAAGAAAGTAAAAAAGCTTATCCTGAAAAACTGCTCAACACAATTAACCTGATCCTTGAGGTTGATCTTCCTGCCGTTGAAAAAATAGATTTCAATAATATTCGAAAGCTTAAAAGTTTGTTATCGGTTATTGCCGAATCGGTTCCTTTCAAACCCAATACGCAAAAACTTGCCGAACTGATCGGTGTTTCGAGAGCAACGATTATCAGGTTTTTCTCCTTGCTTGACAAAGCGCAATTATTGTTATTATTGCAAAATGCCACCAAAGGCATCCGCAAGTTGGGGAAACCGGATAAGATTTATCTGAACAATCCCAACCTGATGTTCTCATTATCGCCTGAAAATCCGAACAAAGGCACGCTAAGGGAAACTTTCTTTTTCAACCAGGTAAAATCAGGCCATACTGTTGAGTTACCCAAATCGGGAGATTTCCTGGTTGACAACAAATATCTTTTTGAAATCGGCGGAAAAACAAAGGATCAAAAGCAGATTGCCGGCTTTGACAACGGCTGGCTGGTAAAAGACGATATTGAAACAGGAAGCGGGAATGTAGTGCCGTTGTGGTTGTTTGGGTTTTTGTATTGAGTTTTATGAGGAAATTGTCAGCGTGTGAACTACGTTGAAGATTACCAGTTCATTACCAATCATTTTATAGATGAACACATAATTCTTTTTAAAAACGGCACAACGCAAATTACGTTTGCCCATGATCTTTTCCGGTAGCAGGGTGTGAAGGGTTTATCCAGTCATATTCTTCCCCTTCCATACTGACCGATAATAATGTATCATTCACTAAAGATGGATTTACTTTATTAAGTTTTCCAACACATAATCAAGGGCTTTTTGCGATTTCACTTTAATATCGGGTTCAACGCCGTGTTGGTCTATCCTGATCCCGTCGAAAGTGTAAAAGTCGGCAATAGGCAAAAAAATATAATACTTGCCTTTAACCTGAACAGTTGTGGCACTTAACATGGCCCCTGCCGTTTTTTCACCGACAATGGTTGCTATTCCGTACTTTTTAAGGGCATACACAATGGGTTCGCAGGTGCTGGCCGTTTTATGGCTTGTCAGAACATAAATATTTCCCCGGAAGGATTTGTTACCCGGTTGGATCACCAACCGTCTGGCGTTGTTGTTTTTTAATTCGTCAATAAAACCTTCGGTAGTTTTCGCCCGGCTGACCGGTATTTTTAAATAAGTTTCCCTGTCTGGTTTATCACTGTGTTCCCGAAACCACTTGTTGGTCAGAAAAACGCCCGCATCCAGTGGTTTTGTTGTCAGATATTGACCGAAAGGGATGGCGCTGTTTATCCCCCCACCGGAATTATTTCTTAAATCAACAATCATGTTTTCATAATGCTTCGAAAAAACAAGATTAAAAATACTATCCATCTCTCCGGCCGTACCCCCAAAACTTTTTATGTTCAGATAAACGGTGTTCGTTCCTTTTTCTTCCAGGTAAACATTATGGGTTTTGTTGTCAGTTTTGAGGTCCGGTTCCTGTGGAAACAGGAAAAGGTTATAATGGCTGAAAGGTAATTTCCGATTTAAAATATTAAATCCGAAAAAGATTTCAATATCATCGGTGGCTTTATCAAAAACCAAAGACATCTTTTTCTTAAATTTTTTCCATTTTCTTGTCTGCAACATTTGCGGATCGAAAATATATTTCCGGGTGGTGTCAACAATGTCGTTCATTAAATTGCCATAATCTATTTTTGAATCCGGCCTCGCCTTCACCCCCGTAATCGTTCCAACTATTTTTGTACTATCAATGATATCTCCGGACAGGCTGTCATTTATTATTCCGGATTCAAAATCAAGTATCCCGAACATTGGGATATGGATCTTTCCGTAAAGGCTGTCCGAACGCTCCTTACGAATGATCCGGCCATTGCTGATTTTTAAAAAGATCCCTTTCTTCGGTGATTTTTTAAAAAAACGTGCTAAAGTGGCTTTCGTGTCACCGAATATTCTTTTATCTGCATTCTTTGCCGAATGTGCCTGAAAGCTGCTGTCATCGCCGGAACTGAAAAACAAGAAAGTGGTAAACGGCCCCATCTGATTGTCAAAATTAATATCACATTTCCATTTACCGGAAAGGAGTGTATTGTTTTCATACTTGTTCTGCCCGTTTGCAAACAGATATCCAAAAATGATGGCAATAAATAATATACACGTTGGATTTTTCATTTTGACAGAACAGGTACAAAGTTACTTAAATCTCATTTAATCTGAAATCCCTCAAACCCAAATCCGGGCACAAACTGTTTCTCCACCTTTGAAACCCTGGCCCAGGGCGGGCCTTCTTCGCACCAGCGAATGAACAGTTCCAGGTTGTTTTCTTCGCTTTCGGCTTCCACATACACACTGCCGTCGGGACGGTTCATCACATAACCGCTTATGCCCAGTTCATAAGCCTTGCGGTGGGCATAATAACGAAAGCCCACCCCCTGGACGCTACCGTAGATTTTCAGTATAACGGTTTTTGTTGCCATCAGGCTTCCAGGCGTTTAGTGATCAATGAATTCACAACGGAAAATAATTGTTCTGGTGAATATTTTCGCCAGGGCATTTGGTTGAAACGGCCACCAAAGCCCAGGTAATAATCAATGCCGGATTCAATAAACTCGTTGACCACATGATCCCTGAAGTTCAGACAGATGATCCACCCGTCATCCAGATTATCAAACCATTCTTCATAATAATCGACGGTTTCCGAGTGAAATTCAAGTACATTTTCACCAATCAAAATAAAATACCGGATGTCTTCAGCCATCAGTTCTTCAATCACGTTGCGGTATAAATGCATAATGTCGTTATAAAGTACATCATTCCATTCACCAAGCAATTCAATGATACAAAAATGACTGTCGTAGTTGACATATAGTACTTTCAGGTAAAGTGTGTTGGAGCCGAAATCGTCCCACTGTGGGTGTATATAATGGTTATAGATGGTATTTGAAAATTCAAATTCACTGTATTCACGCCCGAAGAACGGGGACCTTTGGTCTTCTGCAGCTATATAAAGAGGCTGCCAGTTGTAATACGGTTCAATGCTGTGCATGTTTTTTAGCTGATTAATTTGGCGAGGTAATAGCCGCCAAAAGCCATACCAATGCCCAAAACATTTGTTCCTAAAATATAGATTATCATATTTCTGAATTGCCCGTCATGGACCATGCTGAACACATCAAAGGCAAAAGTGGAAAAGGTGGTGAAACTTCCCAGAATTCCGATAAAAATTAACATCCTGATTCCGGGCGACACATAAAACCTGTCGAACCATCCCCATAAAAAGCCAATGGCCAAAGCACCTGTTACATTGATAATCAGTGTTGGCCAGGGAAACATGGATGCATGCGATTTTTCAAATAATGAGAATATGATGTAGCGCAACACGGCACCAATACTTCCCCCTGCCGAAACCATAAGTAATTTTAAAATCATAGTGCAAATTTAACAGCTTTTATCTTTTTTAACCCCGCATACAGGTTATTCATCTGTTGTTTGCCGGTCAGCGTTATTTCGTAGGTAAAACTCACATAAGCCCCTTTGCTGCTGATCTTTTTATATCGGTACTGATAATTAATCTCAAGCACATCAAACAACTGAACCAGTTCTTCCTTATGTTTTTTTTCATTTTCCGTCCCTTCCATCACCGCTTTCAGGTGGTAGGTTACCGGAAAATTAATTTTTTCCCCCTTAAAATCAGCGATTGTTTTAAACTTACCGTTTCCGTTGGTAGAATTCTGTTTCATCTGTTTAAAATCTAAGTTGTAACCGTTGTTGGTGTCCCCACCAACAACTTTCAATAAAACGCGCCGGCAGTTGGTGGGGACACCAACTGCGGAGATTAATGTATTTTTTAATCCGACATTAAAAAGCAATTTCTATCTTGATACTGCCCCATGCAAAGTTACGTCCATTTTTGAATTCGGGGGAAATAAAAATTTGATCAAAAACAAGCCCGATATTCCTGTAATAAACGGCAATTCCTGCCGAACCGTAGTAGATCAGGCGGTTGATATCCCCGGAGGCAATTACATAGGTATTATTGTTGCTGAACATCCCGCCCTGTAAAGTGGCATTGTAAGCCACCGCTTTGGTTCCACCTTTTACGCTGAACCAGTACTGCCATTTGTTTCCGGGTGTGTTCAGCCCGAAGATGCTGAGCGGCCCGCGGTAAACCGGCATAAACCGGCCAATCCGCATATCCAGCCCGCCGCTGACATTGTCGTAAAGTGTCCCGGCATTAGCAGCAGCGGAAACATTCAATTCATAAAGCGATGAGCTGACCACTGTTTTTGAAACCGTAAAATTGTAATTCAGGATGATGTCGTTATTGATCTGGTTGACCCAGCCCACCGGGTGGATGTGGTGGATGGTGCTTTGCACTTCTTTTCCCAGGGCGCCCTGTCCGATCACGCCGAAAGTGATCTTACTTTTAAAAGCCAGTTTCTTTTCAAGGTCATATACCTCACGGAACTGCCCCAGCGTGAGATAAGCGGCAAAAGGATGGTCGCCCTTCTGTACTTCGGTTACGTCGGGATTGACAGGTGTGTACATGTTTTGTGTAATGGAGAATCCGTTAAGGTCTGTTTGTGCATGTTTCAGACCCGGTAAAATGTGCGTCAACGGTGAGCCGGTGGCCAATGGCGTAACCAGTTGAAATCCTGTTCCGTTGGTGTAATAATAATCGGTGTTGGCAAAAATGTCGTTATCAAAAATAATCCTGAATATCCAATGTGTTTGCACTAGATTTTGCGGGTTGAATACCTGAAGGCCACCGGAAAATGCAACCTCGTTTTCAATGTTGGATTTTTCCCTGGAAGCGATGCTGTTGAGGTCTTCGTGAAGCAGCTCTCCGATTTTTTCAACTTTTGAGGCGGTATAATGAAAATCCTTATCCGGGAGAATATCTTTTTTGCCGATGGAATTTACATGACCCCTGCTTTTCATTTTATCAACCTGAAAGAGTGTCCTCACAGGCCGGTTACTGATTTTTTCCGTTTTCTGATCGGTAAGCGGGTTGCAGGCTGTAAGCCACCAACTTGCGGCAGCAACGAATAACGTATATTTAATCCATTTAGTCAAGGTTGAGTAAAGTCAGGTTTGGTATTGCACAAAGTTAAAATAAAAAATGGAAAAAAGAATCTTAATCAATTGGAATTGAATCTGCAAGCGTGCCTGAAATGATTGCCACGAATGCACGAATAAGAATCCGTAGATCAGCGGCCTGTTTCTGGTTTGAGTCTTGGACACCTGGTTTGCTTGTGGTTGATTTGTGTGCCAGGGCTGAAAATATGTGGCTAAACCACAAAATTCTCAAAGTTATCGGGGGTAATAAGCAACATTTCGCTTTCGGGATAGGTAGCTGCAAATATTTTCGGAAATTTCAGTTTTGCTTTTTTGTTCCATTTGAATTCCGCGGCAAATAATTTACCATCTCTTTCTTCAATGTAATCAATTTCTTTCCTGTCGTGGGTGCGCCAAAAATAACGGTTGGTAAAAACCTGGTTGTATTCAAGATATTTCATCCTTTCATTCACAAGAAAATTTTCCCATAAGGCACCCGTGTCATTTCTCAGGTTTACGGGATTAAAATTCCTGATCACGGCATTGCGCAATCCGTTATCGTAAAAATAGATTTTCCGGCTCCGTTTTAATTCCGTTCGTAAATTTCTGCTGAACGTGCGTAATCTGAAAACGACAAATGCCCTTTCCAGCAACATAATGTAACGTTCAACTGTTTCTTTGTCAAGTCCAGTAATATTTGATAATTCGTTATAGGAAACCTGATTTCCCAATTGAAAAGCCAATGCCTGCACAAGTGTTTCAAGCTTATCCGGTTTCTGAATCTTTTCCCACATCAGGATATCTTTATAGAGATAGCTGTCGGACAACTGTTGCAAAACGGCTTTCTCATCACCGGGATTGTTAATTACCTCGGGATAGTATCCATAAACCATGCGGTGCTCTAATAAACGCTTTTCATCTGTCGTACCGTGATGATCCGTCATTTCACCATAAGAAAGAGGGTGCAAAAAGTACTCCCATTTTCTGCCTGTCAGCGGTTCGTTTATTTTATTGGCCAATTCAAAAGCAGATGAACCGCTGGCAATCACTTTCACATTTTCAATGTTATCGTAAATTAACTTGATGCACAAACCAATGTTTTCAATACGTTGAGCTTCGTCAATGATGATGAGCTTATAGTTACCGATTAACGACCGCAGCAATGTTGAAGTCGGTTTCTTAAGTTTCTCCCGAATGTCTGTCTCATCTCCGTTCCACCATAAGTAATCCTTATCTTGTTGTTTGACCAGTTGTTTAAGCAAAGTGGTTTTTCCCGACTGGCGCGGACCCAAAACCACAATTACCTTTTTATCGTTTAGTCGTTTTCGAATCAGGTCATTCAGTTTTCTTTGTATCATAATTTCATTTTTTACAACAAAAGTATGAATATTTCGGTTAGAACCGAGAAATTTATATAAATATTTCGGTTTGAATCGAGAAATTTTGATTTCCTATTAATGAGCGCTTGTTTAGAAATTAAAACTTGGAATTTAAACAGTCCCTAAAATATCTTCGGATACTTCACCGGATTAAACTCATGCATCAGGTTATACACTTTGTCAAAAACATCTTCGGCATTGGGGTTGGAAAAATAATCACCGTCGGTGCTGTAAGCGGCCCGGTGTGGCTGGGCTGTCAGGGTTCGCGGTTCGCTGTCAAGATAATAAAACCCGCCCTGTTCTTCAATTACCTTTTGCATCATATAAGAAGTCGCGCCGCCGGGGACATCTTCATCAAAGAAAATAATCCTGTTGGTTTTTTTCAGGGATTCCAGTATCCGGTGGTTGATGTCGAAGGGGATAAGTGTTTGCACATCTATCAGTTCCACATCAATATCGAAGTCCTTTAACTGGGCAATGGCATCTTGTGCAATTCTGACACACGAGCCGTACGTAACCAGGGTTACATCACTGCCTTCCCGTAAAATTTCAGGTATGCCGGCCGGTGTTTTGAATTTACCGGTGTTGGAAGGATTTTTTTCTTTTAACCGGTAGGCATTCAGGGGTTCGATGATCAGTACCGGCTGATCCGATTCAAGATAAAGGTTGTAAAAACCGGCGGCCTGTGTCATGTTCCGCGGGACGGCAACATGCATGCCCCTGACGGAGTTGATGACCATGGAAAGCGGTGAACCGGAATGCCAGATGCCTTCGAGCCGGTGGCCCCGGGTGCTGACAATGAGGGGTGCTTTCTGCCCTCCGTTGGTGCGGTAATGCAGGGTGGCCAGGTCGTCGCTCAGCACCTGGAGGCCATACAACAGGTAATCAAAATACTGTATTTCGGCAATGGGCCGCAAACCGCGGATAGCCAGTCCCAGTCCCTGTCCGATGATGGTGGCTTCGCGAATGCCGGTATCGAAAATCCTGTCGGAACCGTATTTTTCTTGCAGGCCTTCGTAGGTCTGGTTTACACCTCCGATTTTGCCAACATCTTCCCCAAAAGCCAGAACCAGCAGATTGGTTTTAAAGATATAATCAAAGTTGTCGCGCAGGATTTCACGGCCCGCAACATGCTTTGGCTCTTTATCATATTCGGGAGGAACAGCTTTGATGTTCATGGCCGAGTGTGCCGATTCGCTGTAAAGGTGTGAGTTGTATCTTTTCTTCGTATCAAGTCGCTCTTTCTCAAGCCATTTGGTGACATTTGTTTTTAGCGAGTTGGAAGGGTCGCTGCACCGGTCGCACAATAACCTGAGTATTTTTTTGCCTGATGACATGATGTCTTTCCGGATGGGCTCCCCAACTTTACTCAACTCTTCTTTTATTGCCCGGATGGCATCCGTTTTCCCGCAATTGCAGGTAGAGATATTGACCATTTTAAGGAACTCATCCCTTTTAGCAATCAGGGGTTTCTGGAAATTATTCCAGGCATTTTTGCGTGCCTGCTTTACCTGTCTGGCAGCATCACTTTCAATGGTATCCAGTTCTTCCGCCGTGGCGATGCCTTCCTTTAACAGCCATTCCCTCATTTTCGGGATTCCGTCCCTCGATTTTTCATCTTCCAGTTGTTCGGGTGTTTTATACCTTTCATGTGAACCTGAAGTGGAGTGGCCCTGGGGTTGTGTGCAACCCAAAACATGAAACAAAACCGGGACCTGTTCTTTGCGGCAGCGGGATATCCCTTCCCGGTACATTTTCACGAGGGCGGGGTAGTCGTAGGCATATTCGCGGTAAATATAAAACCCGTTGGTATTTTTGCCTTTTTTAAATCCGCTGAGGGCTTCCGAGATGCTGCCTTTAATTGTCTGGAATTCATTGGGTACCGATATGCCCCATCCGTCATCCCACACCGACATGGCCAGCGGAATCTGCAATACGCCGGCAGCGTTCATGGTTTCAAAAAAATGGCCTTCCGATGTGGAGGCATCCCCGATGGTTCCGAAAGCTACTTCGTTACCGTGATGGCTGAATTTTTTGAATTCATTGGAGCCATTGTTTTTTTTATAAAATTTTGAAGCCAGTGCCAGTCCGAGCAACCTGGGCATCTGGCTGGCCGTAGGGGAGGAGTCTGCCGACGAGTTTTTTAGTTTTGCCAGGTCAAGCCACTCACCGTTTTCGTCAAGGGTACGGGTGGCAAAGTGGTTATTCATCAAACGACCGCCGTTGGCAGGGTTGGCTTTGGGGTCGGTGTCGCCGTAAAGCATGGCAAATATTTCCTCCGGTGTTGTCATTCCGGCTGCCAGCATAAAAGTCTGGTCGCGGTAATAGCCTGACCGCCAGTCGCCTTCCCTGAACACTTTGGCCATCGCCAGTTGGGGAATTTCTTTCCCGTCACCGAAGATGCCGAATTTAGCTTTTCCGGTAAGCACCTCGCGGCGACCGGTGAGGCTGGCCTGGCGGCTTTCGACGGCTGTCCGGTAATCATCCAGAACTTCTTTGCGGGTAAGTTTCAGACAGGTTAAAACATTCACGGTTTTTTTCATTGAAAAGAGTATAGTGATCAGGAGTGATCTTTCATTTTCCTGCGCAAATTTAATTAAAATGATTCTTAATAAAAAAAAGTTGTAAGGAATGTGATAAAAATTATTTAAAATCATAATAACCTGAATTTGACGTTATGAAAATGACCAAGGGCATTTACATCATGTCCGGAAACGGAAATCAGTTAATTATTGGTCTTTTACAATGGAAAAACATCTTTTGTCCAAATCAACTTTTATCAGGGGAAACCAGTGCCTCAAATCGTTGTACCTAAACAAAAAACGGCCCTATCTGAGGGATAAGTTAAGTCCTGAACAACTGGCCAAATTCAGGCGTGGGCACAAAGTGGGCACATTGGCACAAAAGCTTTTTCCCGGCGGTGTTGACTTCAGCCCCCGTTCGCCTTCGCAATATCAGAAAGCTGTTTTACAAACAAGGATAGCCATCCGAACCCATTCATATAATATTCTTTATGAAGCCGGTTTTCAGTATGACAGACTGCTTATTTTACTGGACATCCTCGTTTATGAAAATGATGGCTGGCATGCTTACGAAGTAAAAAGCGCCTATAAGATTTCCAACACCTTTATTCTTGATGCTGCTTTTCAATATTATGTGATCACCAATTCGGGAATTGACTTAAAAGATTTCACCCTTGTTTATGCCAGCGAAGCGCTTGATTATGAGAAACTGGATGAATATGAAGATATTGCCCCTTTGTTCATCAGGCAGAGTGTGAAGGACCGGATACTTTCATTGCAGGAATATATAAGGGAACAGGTTAAGGTAGAGAAAGCTACGTTGATGCTGGACAAATCGCCACAGATTGACATGGGGCCGCAGTGTTATGATCCCTATCCCTGTGATTTTATCGGCCATTGTACGCGATCGGCACAGTAAAAATAGTTATTAACAATTCAAAAAAACTTTTGCTTAATTTATACTTTTGGGCTCATGGAAGAAACCGCCAAAAGTAACCGAAAAACAACCACAGGAAAAGCAAAAAACGAGGTCAGCCGCCAGTACTTTGAACACGGAAAAGTTCCGCCTCAGGCTGTTGACCTGGAAGAAGCCGTGCTGGGGGCCATGATGCTTGAAAAAGATGCCGTTGCCGCCGTTATTGACATCCTAAAGCCAGAGGTGTTTTATAAAGAAGCCCACCAAAAAATTTTTGAAGCCATTAAAGACCTTTTTGCGCGTTCGGAACCGGTGGATATCCTTACTGTAACCAACGAGCTAAAAAGCAACGGCGTTCTCGAGATGGTGGGAGGGCCTTATTACATCACTATGCTCACCAGCCGCATTGCATCGGCAGCCAATGTTGAGTTTCACGCACGTATCATCCTGCAAAAGCACATCCAGCGCGAACTGATCAACATTTCATCTGAGATCATCAAAGATGCCTTTGAAGAAACCACTGATGTTTTCGATCTGTTGGACAAGGCCGAGCAAAGCCTGTTTACCGTTTCCGAGACCAACCTGCGCAGAAACTGGGAAGACATGAGTGCATTGATCAAGCAAGCCATTGAAGACATTGAATCGGCAAAAGATTCCGAGTCACACCTCCGGGGTGTTCCGTCGGGGTTTGTAAGCCTTGACCGTATCACGTCAGGCTGGCAAAAGTCGGACCTGATCATCCTGGCGGCCAGGCCTTCCATGGGTAAAACAGCACTTGCCCTGACCATGGCGCGAAATATTGCCGTTGATTTTAACAAGCCCGTCGCTATCTTTTCACTGGAAATGTCATCTGTTCAACTTGTTATCCGTTTGATAGCCAGCGAAACAGAATTGAAATCGGAGAAACTGAAAAAAGGGAACCTGGCCGATTTTGAATGGGAACAACTGCATGACAAGATCAAGAACCTGATCAATGCAAAAATATTTATTGATGACACACCGGCTCTGACTATTTTTGAACTGCGTGCCAAATGCCGGAGGCTGAAACAACAGCACAACATTGAAATGGTGTTTGTTGATTATCTGCAACTGATGTCGGGGGGCGGCGATAACCGGGGCAACCGCGAGCAGGAGATCAGCCAGATATCCCGGTCGCTGAAAGCCCTGGCCAAAGAGCTTGACATCCCTGTGCTTGCCCTTTCGCAGTTGAGCCGTGCCGTTGAAACCCGGCCCGGCCAGTCGAAAAGACCCATCCTGTCCGACTTGCGTGAATCGGGGGCCATCGAACAGGATGCCGATCTGGTGTTGTTTATTTACAGGCCGGAATATTATTCCATTTACGAAGATGAAAACGGCAACTCCACGCAAAGAATGGCCGAAGTGATCATTGCCAAACACCGTAATGGCCCGACGGGTGAAGTTAAATTGCGTTTTGTTGATACCTTTGCCAGGTTTGAAGATTACGAAGGCGAAAGATCAAGTGATCTTAATCATCCCGACCCACGGCAGGGAATAACAACCTTCCCTTCACGCCTCAATGAAATGACAGGGGATGAAGACCCGGGATTTTAATTTATTAATTAACTTATTAATCATGAATAATTTTAAACTTATCTGGACTTTAGGAGTTGTTTTATTACTTTCTTCTTTTGCTGTATTTTCTCAAAAAAGTGTTGATCTGAAATATCATGTTTCCCAGGGTGATCAATATAGTTATGCCATTACTATGGATCAGGATATCACTTTTGAAACAAACGGCCAAACCATGGCCCTGAATCAAAACATTATTTTTGAACAGCAATCTGTTGTTATGGCAGTAACCTCCGATAGCATTGATATCCAATCCACCTTAAAAAGGGTAAAGATGGTACAAAGCATCTTCGGCATGCAGGTTACTTACGACTCGGATGATTCCACAACTTTGCAGAACCCAATGGCTGCAAAGATTGCTGAAACGCTGGGTGGTATAATCGGTAAATCTTATACGATGATAATAGATACGAGGGGAAACATCCTCAGGACGGATCTAAGCAATATGGTCCAAAATGATGATCTTTCCAATAATATAAGCAGCGGGACCCAGTTTGGTTCTTATCCCGATCACAAAGTTAGAGTGGGTGATAGTTGGGAAAAAGAACTGTCGCCGGTAAAAACAAGCGATATGAAGGTTAAGATAAAATACACCTTGTTGAAAGTTTCCGGAAAACAAGCCACACTGGGAATTGATGGCACCATAACCGCCAACACACTTCAGGACATGGACATGAAACTCAATGGTACGCAAAAAGGTGAAATGATTGTTGATGTCAAAACCGGCTGGCTTATTGAATCGAAAATTGACCAGGAAATTAAAATGAATATAGAACAGAACGGGATGAAAATACCGGCTACCATCAGTGGAACCATTACTGCTAAATCGAAGAAATTAAACTAATATAATTTCTGGTTACCACCTATTCAGTGCTATTTCAGCTTATCCGGCGGAATGGCCATATCGGCGGAGATGTTTTTAAAATGATATTTGTTTTTTGTCACCTGCTCATAATGTGTCAGTTCCTCATTAATAAATTTTTTCAGCTTATTGTTTAGTTTGTCAATCTTTGACTGCGGAATGCTGACCGATGGTTTTTTATTGATAATCACTCTGGCCCGTTCAAATTTTTCCGTGTTATTCACCGTTATAGGAGTGAGGCCCACATGTGCTTTCCAGAATCCTTCAATCACATCAACGATAACGATATACGTCCCGCCCGCTTTTAAATCGGCAGTTAAAAATTCTTTATTCTCAGAGGAAGCCCAGAACAGATTCTCACCGGGAGTGCATTCATAGCTCATGTAATTTTTTCCTTTAAATGCTCCGATGTACTTATCGTTGTGGAAAAACTCAAATGTAGTTCCACCTCCCCAGGAAGAAACCCTGACGAAATAAACAACGGCTTTCCCTGTTGAAGGAGGCTGAAAACCCTGAGCAAAAATGGAAGAAACCCATATAAACAGGGAAAAAGATAAAATGGCAAATTGTTTTGTTTTCATGGCAATAGTTAATTTTTTTGATTAAAAATTCAATAACAAATCCCCGTCAAAATTATAACATAAATATTCTTTTGTCAAGTAAAAACCAACTGAAAACTTCAAGCCCTCAGGAAGGAAAGCATTAAACGAGGTAATATTTTTGATTAAGAAAATATGTACTTTAGTTGCATCAATCAATTAGCCATATTCCCATTTTTCAAACCTGCATAATGAAAATATTTATAAAAATATTAAAAGGCCTTTTTGCCCAGAGCGTCTTATTTTTTACCCAACACCTTAAAGCTCAGCAGCAAAACACAACTTTACTTGGCAGGTGGGCTGAAGGGCCGTGCTATACTATTGACGTTTCAGGAAAGATTGCCTGTTATGGAAACGGGGGATATCTGGAGGTTACCGATATTTCCAACCCGTTGAATCCGGTAGAATTATCAAAAGTTGTTTTACCCTCTTTTGTGAGTGATGTTAAGATAAGCGGCAATTATGTTTATGTGGCTGACGAATGGGGTGGTTTCCGCGTTGTTGATATATCCGATCCCGCCAATGCCGTTGAAGCGGGGTTTCTCAGCCTGGTGGGTTCAAGCAATCGTCTGTCCGTTGCCGGTAACTATGCATACATAACCAGCGAACATTATGGCTTGTATATTCTTGATATAGCCGACCCGGCAAACCCGGTTGTAACAGGCTCGATAAAACTTGTTGATGTTTTCGGTTTCATTTACGATGTTACCGCAAATACGAATTACGTTTATGTTTATTTGGCGGGTAAAGGCATTGATATTATTGAAGTTTCCGAACCTTCCGGTCCCAATGAAGCAGGCTTTCTCGAAGGCTCCGGTTATTACGGAAACTTTGATTTAGCGCTGGATGGCAATTATCTTTTTTGCGCAGGTGCTCCGGATGGTTTGCAAATTGTTGATGTCTCTGATCCAAAAATTCCTGTTGTTGTTGCTGACATTACTGGTGATTTTGATAAAGTATCTGTTAAAGATAATTATCTCTATGCAGGTTCAGGACGATTTATATATGTTTTTAACATTTCCGATAAGAGCAATCCGATACAGGTCGGGTCGTTTAAAGCCGGAGGTAATACAAGGGATATTGATGTGGCGGGAAACGTCTTTTATGTTGCCGATGCATCGGCAGGCCTCTACATTGTAAAAAACGATTTGCTGTCGGCGGTTGAACCTGCTTTGCCTGAAAACGGGTATGATTTATTGCAAAATCATCCGAACCCTTTTAAGGAAAGCACAACGTTTGATTATACCATTTCCCGGCCTGAATTTGTAACTTTAAAAATTTATGATGCGACGGGAAAACTGATAACAACAGTTGTAAACAGGCGGCAGGCCCCGGGTAATTATTCTGTACACTGGAATGCCCGAAATATAAAGCCGGGTATTTATTCTTTTTGTTTAACTGCCGGCAATTATCATATAACAAAACAGTGTGTTGTTTTGGATTGAAAAACAATGCTCTTCCTTCGTGATGGCAAATTTCGAACAACAAAGCGCTGCGTTCGTTGCGGCGCTGCGTGAAAAAGGATAAAAAAAGCCACCTCAAGGGCAGCTTCTCATAATTCCGTATTTATTGCTCAAGCAAGCACCTCATTAACCAGCCTGGCGGCATCTTCAAGATGAATTGCCGAATGCACTTTTAACCCCGATTTGTCAATCAGTTCTTTGCCTTCTTCCGCATTGGTACCTTGTAACCTGACGATAATCGGCACCTTGATATTTCCAATATTATGATAGGCATCAACCACACCCTGGGCCACGCGGTCGCAACGGACGATACCACCGAAGATGTTGACCAGAATGGCTTTTACATTAGGGTCTTTCAGGATAATACGGAATGCTTCTTCAACACGCTTGGCATCGGCTGTTCCGCCTACATCCAGGAAATTGGCCGGGTTACCGCCCGACATTTTGATCATGTCCATTGTGGCCATGGCCAGGCCTGCCCCGTTAACCATACAGCCCACATTTCCGTTTAGCTTTACATAATTCAGATCGAAACGGCCGGCTTCCACTTCCAGCGGGTCTTCTTCGGCAGTGTCGCGCATGGCAGCAATATCTTTGTGCCTGTAAAGTGAATTGTTGTCAATCGTAACTTTTGCATCGGCAGCATAAATACGTCCGTCAGCCGCCTTGATTACCGGATTGATCTCAAATAAACTGGCATCGGCGCCGACATAAGCTTTATAAAGAGCCAATGAAAATTTCACCATTTCCTTGAATGCCACACCGCTAAGTCCCAGGTTAAAGGCAATACGCCGGGACTGAAAGCCGGTAAGGCCGACCAGCGGGTCAATCACCTCTGTGAAAATTTCTTCCGGGGTTTCTTTGGCTACCTGTTCAATGTTCATCCCGCCCCGGGGAGAATACATCACCATGTTTTTGCTTTTGTCCCTGTTCAGCAAGATACTCAAATAATATTCTTCTACTTTTTCAGGGCCGGGATAATAGATATTTTGTTCCACGAGTACTTTGCGAACAAGTTTCCCTTCTTTTTTTGTTTGCGGGGTTACCAGCATCATCCCGATGATCCGGTCGGCAGATTCCCTGACCTCATCAAGGCTTGTGGCAATTTTAACACCACCGCCTTTTCCGCGCCCTCCGGCATGTATCTGTGCTTTAACGGCCCATTTGTCGAAACCGGTATGCTTTTGTATTTCTTTTGCAGCCTCGAAAGCCTTCTCGGGTGAAGATGCTACAATACCAAAAGGTACTGAAACGCCGTAACCCTTCAAAATGGATTTGCCCTGATATTCGTGTAGATTCATTTTATTGTGTTGTTTTGAATTTTTAAAGGCGCAAAATTAGAATATAATCCGAATTATGGCTCATCGTTCATCGGGAAATTTTTCCGGTTTTGCGAAATCGGGGTTGGTCATGAAATCATCATCCCTGAGTGCTTTGATAAAATTCAACAGGTCTTCCTTTTCCGGTGGGGTCAGTTGAATACCGCCGGTGATCACATGGTGCATCAGCGGGCTGATTGAAGGCGACCGTACTACATGATGGGAATAAAAGTCAATGACTTGTTCAAGGGTTTCATAACGGCCGTCGTGCATATAAGGTCCCTGAACTTCAATATTCCTGAGTGTTGTGGCTTTGTATGCGCCAATGTCCATCGGGTCATGCGTTACGCTGTAATGGTCCAAAGGGTCGGTGAACGCCGTGTCTTTTCCGTTGTTGTAAAACAGGTTGGTGGTAAACAGGGGATTTCCAAAGCCTCCGTGACAATGAAAGCAGTCGCCCCCCTCTTCCGATGTAAAAAGCACATAACCATGTAATTCCGATTGGCTGAGTTGAACCTCTCCCCGCATGTATTTGTCAAATTTGGAATTGGCCGAAATAAGCGTCCTGACAAACTGGGCAATGGCGCGCCCAATGTTTTTAAAAGTAACCTTATCGCTCCCAAAAGCTTTTTTGAACAATTCGGGATAACCGGGAATGGATTGAAAAAGGGCCGCTGTTCTTGCCGTATCACCATCAAGTTCATGCTTTGACGTCACCCCCAACCGGACAATATCCTCAATATTTCTCATATTCTCATCAGGATTGTCAGGGTAAACCGCCCCATCCCACAAATAACCGGTAAAATTCCAGACCAGATTAATGTGAGGCAACATCACATGAGGGGTTGGAATACCGGTAATACCATGGGGATGGCCTCCGGGGAACCTGGGGTTATCAATACCGGCTTCAAAAGAGCGCTCCTGTAAGTGGCAGGTGGCACAGGTCATCAGCGAATCAGGATCGGTACGCCCCGACAGCCGGCCGTCATAATACAAATACCGGCCCAGTGCAATGCCCTCAACCGTCATCGGGTTATCTTTAGGGATGTTCAGTTTATTGGGAAAGCCAAAAGGTATCTCAATATGATAAGGGGTTGGTTTATAGGGTTCTTCCCGAGGCTGCTTGTTGCAGGAAGAAAAAGTAAACAGGGCGAGCAAACCAAATACGGTAACCTGTTTAAAGATAATTCCAACCGCATTATTCCTAAAACTAAAAATTTGTAAAGCATTCACTATTTTAACTATCATTCTTATTTTTTCTTCTCAAGCGTAAAAACATCCCAACCGTTTTCACAGGCCGCATGCATGGCGTCCTGTTTTTGCATGATGTCGCCACCCCGGTAATTGAAGTCAAACACATTGGGGTTTTGAAACCAGTTTTCCACATTCATAACAATAGTAAAATTTTTGGTCTCACCCGCCTGCATTTCAAACCCGGAGTTCGGCAGCGAGACTTTAAAATAATTTTGAACGTATCGCGAAATGGAATCGGGAAACGAGTAATAAATCTGGCCGATGCCCAGGTGAAAGTTAAAAGGTGAAATATGGTTCAGGGTATCCAGCCATTTGCCGTTGAGTTTCATATAATGATAGCCCCCGCCCAGAAGTTCGGGCCAGAACATCAGTGATTCCGGTGGATTAACAAATATCAGCGATTGGTTTTTTTGTTCATTTATACCAAAAGTAAAACTGATGGAATGATAAGTGCCCGCCTTAATATCATCTTTCAGCACATAAGTCCAGGTGGATTCAATGTCGGTGTCCACGTAATGAATATCTTCCCATTTGTCGAGCAACACGCTGTCACCGTCACTTTTGTGAAGGGTAACATCAGAAATAAAGTATTGTATCTCGTTCACCAGATAATGGTTTCCGGCTGCATTGACATACATCATTGTATCGAACTGCAAAGGCTGGCCATCAACACGGTGTTTAAAACTGAAACTGAGTTTTCCGGTTTTCGTTTCAGGCTGTTCAGGCGTTTTATGACAGGAAACCGCCAGCAAGGCAAATGCTGAAAAAATGATTAGCAGCTCACGTATTCTCATTGTCAAGAATGTTTTTTTCATTTTTACTTTGGTTTCATTACTTAACCGATATGGCGTCCAATTGCAAATATCGTTCCTAAGTACTATTTAATTGCTACTATTTATTACGAAAAGGAACAACACCGCTTACTATTAAAAAATTCAATGTATCGCCTTCATTTGAGGCCTGTTTATATATTTTCCCATCCACTTTAATCATTATTTTCAGTCCTGTTTCAGGATCATTGTATTTTCCCGAAACATAAACGATATCCCCCTGTTCTCCCACAAACTGATAGCTCCATGTATCCTGTTTGCTTTGGGGTTGAATGATCGTGTCCTGTAAAGTTCCGTTGTTATTCAGATAATGAAGCTTATATTGAGAAATAGCCCCCGTTGATCCGTAAGCAATAATTACCTGGTTATTCTTCGTGCAGGAGATCAGGAAAAAAGCAATTATGCCAAGAAATAATATCAGATTCTTCATTGCTTTGGTTTTAAAAGTTAAAGATCAGGTTAGCATAAAAAATCCTTCCGGGTTCATAAAGCGGGTAAGTTGTTCCGATGATGTTGCGGTTGAGATGTTCATAATAAGCTTTGTTAAAAATATTCCTGACCCCTGCATAAACCGTAAAATTACGGCTGAAACGATATTCGAGGTTAAAATTCACAATGGCAAAGCCCGGTGAAGCTTGTTCATTATAAGCTTGCGAAACCAGATTCTGAGCAGCTGCTACCCGAAGAGAGACGACCGGCACAAAACGTCTTTGAAAAAACTGATAATTTAAAGCAAGGTACATTTCATACGGCGGTATTTCCGGCAAAGGATCGTTTTTGACCGTTTTTTCACCGATTACCTGCCCGCCTTCTACAATATAAACTGTTGCATCAGGGTTCCATCCCATGGTATAGGCCGCATTGAACGTTACTCCCCACAAATACTTTTTCGGTGTATTGTACGTCAGTTCAAACCCCGTTATGAATGCATCGTCAATATTCACAAACTGTTTAACCCCTAACACGCCTTTTGTCTGGGGTTTTACCACTGATGGGGGCAAAAGCACTCCGGTTATATAATTGGCTACATAGGAGAAAAAAACTGAAAAATCCATATTTCCAATGTTACGGTCATTATAGCGATAACCCAGGTCCAATTCATTATTGACCTCAGGTTTTAACTGTGGATTTCCAAGATAATCGTAGGGGTCGTACCCGATGGGCAGGAGAATAATGAACCGTTCGGTTATATCAGGGCTGCGGGTGCCCCTGCCAAGTGAAATAACAACGTCATTATATTTATTTAAATGCCAGGTAAGCCCGCCGCTGAAACTAAAGTTAAGGTATTGACTGGTGGTGGAATCGTTCATATAAACTGCATCACCGGCCATATTATTCCGACGGAGCGGATTAGAAAATGCCGTATTGAAATCCAGTCGTGCCGCCACCACCCAGTCAATAGTACTGCCCGGATGGTTATATTCGGCAAACAATCCCAGGTTATTAATCTGAGCATTATTCCACAGGTCTTCTTCTTTTTGCGGCAACATGGGCTGCAAGATCAGGCTTTTAAGCCTT
This sequence comes from uncultured Bacteroidia bacterium, assembly GCA_913009755.1. GTDB lineage: Bacteria > Bacteroidota > Bacteroidia > Bacteroidales > F082 > JAADID01. Next base: position 860 of record CAJVWU010000012.1, on the reverse strand, counting down.
TCTCCATCCTTTTTAATGTTTTCATAATCGCTTCCAACCTCCAATCTGGCTTTACCTGCATTTATGTTAACACCAATCTTTCCCCCCATTGTTGAAGCATGAATTTTTGAAACGGCAACTATGGTATCAGAAAAGGGACGGTTTTTATTATCCATTTCATGATGGACATCCGAATAATATGCTTTAAAACGAATGAAATTAACAGTGGCCCCCAGGTTATTACCTAAATAATTCAAACTAAATATCTTCGTATCATCTTTCCGTTCATCCATAGGTAAAGCGGGAAAGTCAACATCCTTTCCCTGTTCAATATCTGCTTCGGCATAAACAACATGCTTTTTTGCAATTTTAAAACCAAGGTTACCCGTATAGGCCTGTTGCTGTAATGAAGCCGGCACCCAATTACCGTTACCATCTTTATAATCCCCGTATTTTTTCCAACTGCCGGAAACTTTGTAAGTAACTATCCTGTTTCCCCCCGTCACATCCAACCTGGTTTTAAGCCCTGAATGATTGGTTTGCCCACCAATTAATGCATTGACCCTGGTTGTATATTTCTGATAAAACTCCGGGTTGTAAGTTGTCATATCAATGACCCCTGCAAAATTGACACCGTACTTCAAAGCAAAAGGGCCTTTCAGGATGTGAATGCTTTTTACATCGTTCAAATCAACATGTGCCGTGGCCGGGTCCATCCTGTTGGGACAACCGCCTTCTACTTTCGTTCCGCCATTTATTTGCACATTAAGCTGAGAATATTTGAACCCGCGCAGTACCGGATCAATGCCCAGGGCCCCTTTTCTAACCCCTGAAATATTGGCTACATTTCTTAATAAATCACCCACACCCTGTAAATTACT
>CAJVWU010000011.1 GCA_913009755.1 uncultured Bacteroidia bacterium | reverse complement strand
AACTATGGTATATCTACAACTTTTACTGTGTCAAAGATACTAAAGAACAATTTGAAAGCAATTCACAACGCCACCAAAAAAACTTCAAAAAACCGGGTCGGTCAAATCCCTATAATGTTTATCTTTATTTTTCATTAAAAACACATTTGGCCATGAAAAGAATTACACTGCACACAGCCTTCATTGTTGCCCTGATGGCCTCGTTTTCAAACTTTGTTTTATCTCAGTCCTTCGAAGAAAGCGGCGGCGGGTATTGTGCCCTCAAAAAGCAGCAAATGAACTATCCCCCTCCCCTGCCGATGGATGCAAACACACCTGCACATACGTTTAATGTTTTAAAATACAGCCTGCACATCAGCCTGATGAACAATTACGACCCGCCTTATCCGCAAAGCTATCAGGCCGGGCTGGACATCAAAATCAGGGTGGATTCTGCCCTCGGCAGCATCAAACTGAATGCAGTGAACAGGTCGTTGCAGATTGACCAGGTGGGGCTGGCCGGCGTTTCGTTCACCCATCAGAACGACACGGTAACCATCAACCTGGACAAAACCTATCAGCCCGGCGACACCGTGGATGTTTCCATCGGATACCAGCATCTGGATGTGGAAGACAGCACTTTTTATGCCGGCGATTCGTTTGTCTTTACCGATTGCGAACCGCAACGTGCCCGCCGGTGGTTTCCCTGCTGGGATTCGCCTGCCGACAAAGCACAACTGGAAGTTTGGGCCAAAGTGCCTCCGGATGTCAAACTGGGTTCCAACGGCGCTTTAGTGGATTCGGCATTCACGGGAGATACATTAACCTATCACTGGCGCAGCAACAATCCCATCGCCACCTATCTGATGGTATTAACATCCAAAAAAAATTACAACCTGGATGTTTATTACTGGGTGCGTCCTTCCGACAATGCACTGATCCCATTCCGGTTTTATTACAACACCATTGACCACATTTATATTGAGCAGGCAGCAGATTCGGCATTAAAAATGTGCGACTGGTATTCAAAATGGTATGGTGAATATCCTTTCGTTAAAAACGGATTTGCTGCTGCCGGCAAAGAGTTCCCGTGGGGAGGTATGGAAAACCAGACACTGACTACGGTTTGCAAAGGTTGCTGGTGGGAAGGGTTGATTTCACACGAGTTTGCCCATCAGTGGTTTGGCGACCTGATCAGCCCCGGCACCTGGGCCGACATCTGGCTGAATGAAGGTTTTGCTTCCTGGTCGGAAGGCTTTTGGCTTGAGTCCTATGGCGGATATGCCGCCTACAAAGAAAAGATTGACAAAGATGCCAAATACTATTTGGAACACAATCCGGGATGGCCGGTTTATAATCCGCAATGGACTGTGGATGTCCCCGCCAACGATACCTTGTTCAACGGCGCCATTACTTACACCAAAGCCAGTTGTATTATTCATCAGTTCAGGTATATTGTTGGCGACAGTCTTTTTTTCAAGGCCATTTATAATTATGCCACCGACACCACCGATTTTAAATATAAAAATGTGGTCACCAAAGATTTTATTGATAAAATGAGTGAAGAAACAGGACAGGATATGCACTGGTATTTTGATCCGTGGCTCGATCAGGCCAATCATCCGGTTTATTTCAACAGCTATAATTTTGTACAAATGCAGGACAGTTCGTGGGAGGTGAAATTTACGGCAAAGCAGACCCAGACCAATGCCCCTTTCTTCCCCATGAAATTAAATGTTTATATCGTTTTTGATGATCTGTCTGACACCACCCTTTATTTTATGAACCGGAAGAACGATGAGGATTTTAGTTGGGAATTTGATAAAAAGCCTGCCTATTTTGAATTTGACCCCACCAATGAAATTGTGTTGAAAAAGGCCTCGCTCATATTCTCAACCGATGAGAAGAAACTGCAAGGCTCTTTCATGTTCAATGTTTCACCCAATCCTGCAAAAAACAACGTCACCCTGCACTACACCCTGCCAAAGGGCGGTCCGGTAAGCATACAACTTTTCGACGTGACCGGAAGGGAGATCAGAACACTATTTTCAGGGCTGCAAAACAAGGGAAAGCAGGTGCTTGATTATCAGATAAACGACCTGAGATCAGGTATTTATTTTATAACCCTGGATACGGATGGCAGCAAGGCCGTTAAAAAAATGGTCGTCCGGCATTAAAAGGGCAAACCTTATCTTCATTTTAGCCGTATAAACCCCTGAATGAATTATTATCGTTTTTTATCGAAAAAAGAAAAACATATAAAAATTAAGGGAAGTGATGGCTAAATATTTGAAAGTTACCGGGCAATTGAACAGGTTTTTTAAACGGGTGAATGAATTAACCCAAAGGGAGTTGAATGCCTGCAGCACCTTTTACCAGGTGGAAATGATCTCGCGTAAAAAGAGTGCCGAATACATTTGGAACCACATGGCCAATGCCCGCCTGTTTACCCGTGAACAGGATTACTGGAACGACTTGATGGGACAGATACCGGCCAATGGCCTGCTGTTTGAGTTTGGGGTTTATAAAGGACGGAGCATCAATTATCTGGCCGAACAGTTAAATAAAAAAGGTGACCGGCGAAGGATCTATGGTTTCGATTCTTTTCTGGGCATGCCAAATAAACCGAGAATACAGGGTGCAGACAAAAACAGGTACGACCTGAAAGGAATCATGCCGGTGGTTCTTCCCAACGTGAACCTGGTAAAAGGACGCGTGGAAGATACCTTTTTCACCTTTATGGAAAACCTGAAACTCAAAGACAAAAGTATCGCCTACATACATTTCGACTTTAATCAATATGAAGTAACAAAATATATTCTCGAATATGTCCTCCCGCTGTTAAAAAAAGGGACCATCATTGACTTTGACGAGTTGCTGGGTTATGTGGACTGGCACGAAAACGAATTTAAAGCCATGATGGAAACCATTGGAACAACCTGTGAATTTGAACATGTTGCTTTTTGCGAACCCGTTGGCAGCGCTTCGTCCGAGATAAAATCGGCCATTAAAATAAAACGCCTGTACACAACTCACCGGTAAAGTTCCGTTTCTTTGCCAGTAAATATTTAAGGGAGTCCTCCGGACAAAATAAAATTTAGACTTTATCCGATTATTTTTTTCACCCGTGTTGATATTATTCTTTATCTTTGCCGCATTATTTACAAGCTGATCGCTGTTACTGACATCGAAAAGCACTTTTAAAATTATTATTAGATGAACATTTTTGTAACGAAGTTGTCTTACCAGACTAAAGAAGATCAACTTCAATCTTTATTTGAACAATTCGGGGAAGTTAGCTCCGTGAAAATTATTTACGACAAATTTGAAGGACGGTCAAAAGGATTCGGATTTGTTGAAATGGACAACGATGAAGAAGCCCAACAAGCTATCAATGCACTCAATGAAACTGAACTTGACGGCAGAACTATCGTTGTTAAAAAGTCAGAGCCCAGAAAATCAGATTACAGATCACGCCGGGACAACCGTTATTAGACACTGATTTCAGGTAACCGGTCAGTGCGGGGTTAACCAAAGTTCTGATTCACCCAAAGGTACTTAGTACTCAGCGGCACAGGGCATCCATAAAATGTATTTTTTTGAAATTTACATTTTGAAGTTGCTTCTATTGCTTTCTGATGTAGTCGGTATGGGTTGAGTTGATCTTTATTTCCCCTCACACTGATTGGTTTCTTTTCTTTTATTTTCTCTCCCTTTACCCTGATTACGGGGTAACATCAAGCTGTGCTATACCTGTTTTATTTTTGAATGTGACAAAAGAAGCCTTTATTAACCAACAAGGGTTAATGCCGGTATCAAGGCCCTTCTTCCTTCAAATCGTTTTCGGTACAATTTCTTCAAACCCGGGAAAGTCGTTAACTTTTTATCAGCATTATCTGATGCCGGTTGACAAGACTGTTGATTTTTACTACATTTGATTCACTAAACAAAAGGCAGATCATCTCTTTTTCATTACGATATATCACGTTGCCAAACCAAAACACTCATGAAACTAAAATCAATAACTCAAAGCACAAACTTCTGGATCATACTTTCTTCCGTAATCATTTTGGTCTTTTTTTACCTCTTTTATTTAAATTATTATGTGGCAGTAAAAGAACGCCGTATAACGGCCACCCGGTTCCGTGTCCTTGACCAGATGGGGGATAATATTGATAAAAAAATGGCCGGCTATATCAAAAACGCACAAAACCTCAATGAAAAAATAAGTACTGAGTGGAAGTTGGGGAAAAATAGCGGAATACGTACAAAGTTCAATACAGGCAACAAGAAACCGTTCATTAATTACGTGAATTCACAAGGCGACATCAACAAAGACCTGAAAGTTATAAATTTTATCACCGGTTCGCAACCTGCATTAAAATTCAGGGAATACATAAAAACCCTTTCCCCCTATGATTATTATATCGCAAACCCGATAAACCCCTCCCGGTTTCCAGTTCTTTCAAAAGATTCCATAGCAATCATGGTTGTTGAAGCACCTTACCACAAACTTTTGAACGGCTTACAGCGTAAAGATGTATTTGACGGACTGATACTGATCAGGGATTCAACAATTATTTACAACACCTTAAATCAGGATATGATCCTTACATCGGGACAAGGAGTAAATGCCACGATTGAGCAGGCAGACAAAGCAAGTGAAAATAACGCAGAAAGCAGCTTTTTGTTCACATCGAAAAACAATACACACCTCGGCAGCATCTTTTCGGGAAGCGCATTCGATATTATCATTTCCAACATACCTTACAAGGCATTTCTGAAACCCATTGTTGTTAACAAAGAAACATGGTATGTCATCGGGTTAATGGAAAAAACCAATTATAATGCGGCCACCCACAGCATTGCCCCCTGGGCCATCATTCTGCTGTCTGTGGTTTTGCTCCTTTTAATCCTGGGCCTGCCCATCATCAAACTTAAAGTCATGTCGAAGACCGAACAGTTACGCACGGGGACCATCATTAATTCGGCTATTTCCATTTTGCTGGGTGGTTCACTCATGGCTTTGTTCCTGTTTTTTCTTACTCAAAACATTTCCCGCAAGCAAAATATTGATGAAAACCTGAAAAAACTCTCCATCCGGATTTATGACACCTGGGCAGGTGAACTGAACAGTGCTTACCGTCAACTTGAAATATATGATAATAACTATGGCTTAATTGATTTTAACGATTCTTTAAACCCTTACCGCAATCGAATCAGAAAAGGTATCCTGAGTGAAAATAATGCAGCCTTCCCCCAAGCATACCCCTTTGCCGACTATTATTTTTGGGCAAACAAAAAAGGTGTACAGACGGCTTACCTTACCCCTTTTAATGTTTATGGGGGCATGACCGATTTAAGTTCAAGGGATTACATCAATAAGAAAGGTGAGTGGTTTTTTCCCGATTCTGCAAACAGGAAATTTCGCATTGAGTCCATCGTTTCGTTTACTTCAGGTAGTGTAAAAGCCGCCATTTCAAAACCAGGCAAATCACCGAAGAGGCCTGTTGTTGCCCTCACGTCAAGGCTTTACTCGGTTATTGACCCTATTATCCCGAAAGATTATTCATTTTGTATAATGGATAAAAGCGGAAAGGTCTGGTTTCATTCCGATAAAAACCTGAACCTGAGAGAAAACTTTATTACCGAATGTAATAACAATAAATTCCTCCGTGCAGCCATGTACAGGAACATTTCAAAAGCCATCAATGTAAATTATTACAACAAACCACATCGTATCTTTATCAGGCCTATGGACCATCTGCCCCTTTATCTGGTAGTCCTTTATAACGAAAATGCCGAAAAATCGTTCCAGGCCGAGGTCGTCACGCTGACTTTAATTTTTACGGGTATCTTATTCCTGATGTTATTTGTTCAGATCGTTGTCCTGCTTGTTATCGAAAGGCATTTTCAGTGGCAGCTCACCAAAAACCTGATCATGAAAATGACCCGTCCCATGATGCACCTTAACCGTGCCTATAAATACCTGATCAGGTTTTATGCCATCGTCTTTGTGGTCATCATCCCTTTTATGGCCTGGCTAAATAACATACAGGCATTGGTTGCCCTGTTTACGCTTGTCCTGTTCTTATTTAATTATTCATTCATCGTTCTTAACGAAAGCACTTCAAGAAAACCTGTGCGATACTGGTTTACCGTATTTAACCTGTTTTTACTCATCCTCATAAACGGGGCAGGTGATTTTATGATCAGGGGGGGTGAGGGCTTTTGGAAAGTATTGCTGTTTGAGGGAACCATCATGATTACCATCCTGACATGCCACCGTTTTTTAAAGAATAAGTTTCAATAAGAAACTATAAATTATGTTAAAAACTACAATTTGTTCCTGGTTGCTTTGTTGCTCCTTTTAGGTATTGTTCCCACGCTTAAATTTTATGAATCGGCATACAATACCGAAACCGGGATCCGAATAAAACACGATCAGGTTGCCCTGATGAAACAACGGGAAAAAAGAAATTCTGCAATCAGTAATTATTATAATCTGGTTAAAACCGGCAACCGGGCAGAGCATATTTTAAAACAACGCAAAAACCTGGGCATCTATACCCTGTTTCTTGACAGTACACGTTTTCATCCCGTTAATACAACAGATTTTAACCGGGAACAATACAAAACCGGATTGAGCAATAATTATTGGGATACCCTGTTTTGTTATCTCAGGCCTTTTTATGATGATTATATTACCGAAAACAAATACCTGATCTTTAACAGTCAGAAAAATTCGGATATGGCCTGGCAATGGATGAACCATAAGCTTTTATTTCAATATTCCAGCCTGACAGAAGACCCTGGGCATAATAAACCGGTTACTTACGAAATTGAAAGTAATGTTCCCCATATTCTTTTTTATCTTCCTTTCAGCACCCGTGGCCATAAACTGCTCGAAGCCGGTTCATTGAATATTATTTTCTGGATACTTATGGCAGGTTTGCTTTTTGTGTGTTACTATCTTCTGCGTTTTGGGACCAGGAAGTTGTATTGCCTGAATATTATTGAGAATTACTCACATCAGACTTTTCTTAATAATGTAAAATATCATCTCAGCGCACACAATAATCTTTTCATCAGCCGGCTTTCTTCCATTGATGAAACCAACCTTTTCAGCAAAAACATTTCAACGGAATTTGCAACATTATATATCAACTGGACAAATGAAAACCGTGTGAAAGCCACACCTGAACTCATTCAAAAAAATCTGGATGAATTCCTTGTAAAAAAGAAGGAGAATAAGGATACCGGAAAAGGGATTAAATCCATAATTAATCACTCGCTGATTGTATTTATTGATCATTTTGACCGGAATTATGAAAACCCGGATATTTTCAAAGAGAAACTTAATGTCGTAAACCGGTTGATTGAAAAGGACGGCATACAGATCATTTTACTATCCCAGAAAGGCCATGAAGCATTAGCGGATCATTACAGGAACAACGGCGTTGAAGGAAAAACAGATGAAAAGGGGAACGGCCCGATGTCGCAACTGCACTCCGATTTTAAAGCCATATTGTCGAACCTAATCACCCTGTCCTATCCTGTTAAATACCAGCGCTCCAATAAAGATGAAGAGCGTGATTGTAACGAATCGCCTTCACGGATTGAAACCAAAGAATTTATCCGCTCGGAAGTAACCGCCACCGATTATTTAAAACAGCTAAAGTCCCCGGTGATGAGTTATTACAATATGCAATGTAAGGATCCGCATTGCCCTAATCCCGAAGAAAATACAATTAGAAGGATTATGTTGCTGGCCGAAAAATATTACAAAGGCCTGCTTGAATCCTGCTCCTTTGAAGAACAATATGTTTTATATGATGCGGCAGATGATTTGATCATAAACCCAAATAATGAAAAATCAATAACCAACCTTCTTGAAAAGGGCATACTCATTAAAGAATGTGACAGGATCAGTTTTATGAATGTAAGTTTCAGGCGGTTTGTGCTGAACACACTGAACAAATCGGAGACTACAAAACTGGAATTAAAAATGGGCAAGAGTGCCGGTACATGGCGGGGTTACAGGACAACGCTGGTACTTATCATTGCCGGTTTGTTTGTCTTTATCGCACTTGCCAACCAGAATTTTATTGAAAGCCTGAATCAGTTATTTGTGGCCATTGGCGGCGGTGTGGCTGTAATTAGCGGATTGCTTGGGTTATTGTCGAAAAAGAGCAAACCCGGTAGCAGTTGATAAAACCAAAGGAATGACATCATGGTTTACCCGATCCGGAATGTTCCGTTTTGTTTTTTCCGTACAATATCCTGTTTTCTTTCCCTTTTAACAGGCGTTTGATATTTTTTCGATGGGTCCATAATAGAAACAGGGCGGCAAAAACAGCCATGGCAACCAGGGCAGGGTTGGTGATCTGGTAATAATAAACCACAACAAACGGGAAAACAACCCCGGCAAGTACAGACCCCAACGACACATAACCGGTTGAAAAGAGGACGATCACAAATACAACAACCGAAACCCAGACAGGCCCGCCATACAGCGCAATGCCCATTCCAAGCAGGGTGGCTACCCCTTTTCCTCCCCTAAAACCCGCATAAACAGGGAGGGTATGCCCGATGACAGCCATCATGCCGGCTACGATTTTCACATAGATAGCCAAATCCTCATCCCAGCCGGAAGGAATAAAATAGTGTATCATCCAGACGGCAAACCAACCTTTCAGAATATCCATAACGATAACCGGAATGCCCGCCATGATGCCCAAAACACGAATAGTGTTGGTGGCTCCCGCATTTCCGGATCCCTGTTCTCTTACATCCACATTGTAAAACCATTTTCCTACCCAGACTGCCGTAGGAATGGAGCCGATGAGATAAGCAACGATAAAACCACTGACAAGCCAAAGAAATTCCATTTTATTAAATTTTAAAAGTACGGTATAGTTAACCCGATCACCTGATCCTTTTTTCTATGGTTTCCATTTCCCGCATAAAATCCACTACTTTCCTCCGCGATGTGGTCACAAACTCGTAATACATTTCCGTGCTGGTCTCGTTCAATATCCGTTTGTTTGGCTTTAACCCCGAAATATAATCATTAAATACATTATCCGAAGACAATACCTGCAAAATACCATTCTGAAAATTAAAGTAGTACCATTGTTTGTTATTCAACTGAAGGTAAAAGGAAACTTCCGGTGATGACCTGCTTTTTTTAATCTGCACATATCCCAGAACATATTTATTTACAGGAACCCCTGCAATCTGACTGATACCGATAGGGCCTTGAGAAACAAACGAATGGCTTTCGCTGTCCCACTTCATCCTGACATCACTGAACAGGAACGTATTTTTTAAGACATCGGGCATTTTCTTCATCTGACCGTAAAGGCTCATTTCCACAACCAGCCGCTGGCTTTTTTTAATACCCATCATTTGTGTAATCAAAACAGGCAGGTATCCTTCGCCACTCATGTTTTTATAGGAATTGACCAACCGCAGGCTGTCAATCATCATATTGAGGGCTATGTCGTCAAAATAAAAATCCATCAGCAGGGCCGTCTTCAGATAAGTGGAATCGGGAACGATCAAATGGCTGAATCTGCCGGCAGCTATAAGTTTGAACATTTTAAAACCAAGCCCCAGATTGAAAGTCCCGTAGCCATCAAGGATGCACCTCCGTGTTTTGAGCTCCACAAAATTGGAATCGCCGATCGTAACCCCCTCGGGCAATCGCTGGCCCACTTTATAAGCCATGTTGACTGTATCAAAACGGATGGTTCCCATGGCATTGATCAACACTTCATCACCAGGGCTTTCGGGGGATTGCATCACCAGCGGATAAAATTTTTCTTTTTCGTGGGACAGTGCCAGTCCGAACTTTGCCGGTTGCTGTTTCGTGTCAAGGGTGTTTTCATTGATCTTAAAATAAATGTTGTCCGGATCAATATACTGAACAAAAGATACCCATTTATCTTCCTGGCCCACGCAATCCTCATTGATCCGGTATCCCCCAAAGAAGTTCAGGAATTTTTTATCTGCCTCCAGGTTGATTTGCCCCGTATAGTAATATTCGGGACTCAGAAAAAACACATCACTTTCCTGCAACTCCGCATATCCGGAAGTCACACCCCTGTTATTCACCAATATCCTGTAAAAATAAACGGGCTGTGCAGTACCGAGGCGGTCAACATAATCCGTATAGCCTTTTGCATAATACCAGTGCCGGCTGATGATATTGATATCGGCATCATAGATGCGGTGATATTTATGGAGCGTGTCCGCAATGATGATTGCATTGTGCAACGTGTATATACCGCCATCCCTGAGTATTTTAACATAGCCGTTATTCGGGAAAATGGCTGCATCGCCCACTTTGATTAATTTTACGCTGTCAACATCAATAGTGAATGAGTTCAGGTCGTAACTGGCTTCACCGGCAAAAAACCGGAGCACCGAATCAGGGTCATCTTCAATGGAAACAAATTCGGGGCCACTTAACCGGTAATCAATCAGTTGAAGATCATTCAATGTGTCCAGTGACTGATAATTTCCGCTCAGGTTACTTCTTAAAAATATTTTATCCTGTTTCATTTCCCAATCCACTTCATCAAGCGTTGACCTGAATTTATTATACGGAAATTCAACATAGGAGTTATTGTAAAGATGCTCAAACTCACCGTTTTGATTAGCAAAATCAATTTTGGCAAAATATCCGTTCGACCTGAACACCAGGGTATCATAATCCTTTCTGAGGAAGAAATCCGCCGAGTCGGCTGTTAGTTCCGAATATTTAAAATCAAAATCTCCGGACCTGATCTCCGATTTCTCAAAATAAAATGATCCCTTGCCGCCCATTCTCTGAGGAGTCAATGTAAGCAAGCCGGTCAGCCTTGCCGCATTATAAATGTCAAATGAATCCTGGCGCGGGGTATGCACCATCATCAGGTTTGTATCGGCCACATTCCACCTGATATTGACCGAGTCGCCGTAAGCGTAAGGAATGTCATACTTATCGGGGCTTTCAAGTATTTTAAAACGATATCCGCTGTCGGTTGTCAATGAATCCGGGTAAAACACAAAATGATCAGAATAGGAACTGGAAGTCAGATAATCCAGTTTTCCGCTGCCTGAAAAACCATTGTTGTCCAAGCTGATAAGAGAAGTGAAAGTTCCTTTGCCCCCGTATATCGGGTATCCGTCAGGGGGTGTCTTATATTCAAAACCCAATGAATAGTCGGGACGGACAACTAATGGTTCACGGATGGGTGGAAAAATACCGGCTGAAGTTAAGGTACCGTTAAATTTAATTCCCTGCGTACTGTATTGAAGAATACTGTCCAGCTCAAACGGTTCGGTTTTAAAATAAAATTTATCGGGATATAACGTACTATCCTGAATATAGGGACTGTTAAAATAAACATAACTCGATTCATTTGTAATGAACTTGGGAAACTCGTAAAACTTTTTCAATCCCGATTTATTGAAGGGCATATCAATATAAATTGTACCGTTCAGGTCGGTAATCACATTTTTCACCCGGATGATTGAATCAATCCGGCCGAGCGAATCGGTGGCATACACATGAAAAGCTAACGTATCAATATCATTCATTTTAATCATAAAACTGTCGTAAACAAAGATGCTGTTCCGCGAATAAAAATCAAACAGCCCCATGTTCACCTTTCCGTCGAAAGTAAAATCCCGGTTTTTCCTGAACGAGACTTTCTTATCATAAGGATAGATATACACTTTCTGCGAATCGCTCACAAACACTTCGGGCACATCAAACACATCCAGTTGCAGGCTTTGCAGGTTGAGCGTGGCATTGGGCCGGTTTGACGGAGATATGGATTCAAGCCTGATCACATCGTAGTCCGCTTGTCCGGCTTTGGCTGCCAGAAAATCATAAAAACGGTCTTTTACAATGGCCTTTTGTTCACGTGAGTTATAAACCAGAAAACCTTTATCAGACAGGTTGATCAGCAGGGCAGAAACCTGATCGGGCGATTTTTTCATATAAGCAGCCAGGGCATCAAGCTGTATGACACGGTCATTATAAGATTTCAGGTAATTCCTGATAACATACATCGGGTTTATTTCGTCAATACCCTGGATCTGATAAAATTCGCGATCCGAGAAATAATTGCTTGAAACAAATGAGGCAACAGATTTCTTCGACACGCCTTTCAGGCTCCTGAAATTCATTTTCAGGCTGTCCAGGTTCCAGAACAAGGCCGGGGCATAAATATCCAGCTGATGATATGAATCGAAAAAAGGGATGATCCCTTGTCCGGCATTGTCGTTAAACAATTCCAGTTTTTTGCTGTCTGCCAGGAACTTTACGCTTAAACCCGGATGGTACAACGAATCGTTTTCAAGATAAAAAACCACTTGCGACTTCCTGGATTCCAGTTTATTATCTTGCAGCAGGAACAGGTTTGATTTTAACCTGCCGGCCAGTTTATTGTTCCTGTAAAGTTCAACCACTGCATCATGGTCTTCGTCACCGGTGCCAAAAAGGCGAAGGCCGTTCAGGTAAAAACCCCCGATAAAGGAAATGTCCGGATAAATGTTGCGAAGCTCAAAATCGGAACGGTAAGATTCAAACCTGGGATACGAACTTCTCGCGCTTGGCGGGCTCGACATTACTTTCTCGGTAAACTTACCCAGCACGGGATGACTGAAAAACCGCTTATAGTGCAGGATGGCCGAATCTGCAGTAAACGTAGTTTTTTCAATTTGAATTGTATAATCCTGCAGGTCAGCGTAAATTTTGTCATTATAGTCTTCCCCGAAACGGCTCCAGGTTACGCTTCCCCCCTCCCCTTTCCACAGTTTATGGTCGTAATCAAAAACACCACGGGTCTGCGTGATGGTTGAACTGTCTTTTTTGGAAGCGCAAACCAGAGAAAGCTGTTCAAACGAAACCAAAAAAGCGGTGTCAATCACAAACCTGTATTTCTCCTGCATAAATTTCCATGAAATGGAACGGGTATGATATAAACTGTTGTCCTCCAGTAAACTGTTCGTGAAATCAAGAAAGTCAAGGAACTTTTTCTTGTTTTTCATCTTCACCAGTTTTTTGGCATACAAATGCCACCCGATAATGCTTTTGGGCGTTTGAGCGGACTCCGACAACAGGGTCAGCGAAAAAATATATCTCGACAAATAGGGATAAGCCCTGAGTTTGAGTCCGCGCATGGTTTCGATAAGACCCCTGACGGCCCCCTTTTCCTGCTTGTTAAAACGGCCTGCCGACCAGGCTGGATATAACCGGTCAAGCGTTTCCTGCGATCTTTCCCGGTTTACTTTTGAAGGCGTATTCAGCAAGATGGTTGAGATTTGTTTGAAGAACACCTCCGAATTTTTTGATAAAGCGGTGGTATCCTGCGCTTCCAGCTTTAAGAAAGCAACAACCATCAATAATGTTAACCAGATGAAAACAGTTCTGCCCAGATTCATAAATACGATTGCCCTATCATTTTTTAAAAAAACAAAAAAAACCGGTTTCTATTGTTTAACAAATACGGCAGTAACCCATTTGTTTTTACCCGCACTTTCAACGAAAACCAAACCGCATTTTTTTGCTTCTGTTTTAATATCGTCCAGATCATTGGTGTAAAATCCACTTAAAAGGATACGGCCGTTTGGCATAAGTGTTTCAGCATATTGTGCCATATCGTGCAGAAGGATATTTTTATTGATGTTGGCCAGGATAAGTTCAAACTTATCTTCAGGTTTAAGTGCGGATGTATCGCCGAAACGGACATCCATCCCGGGTGCGCCGTTCAACCCGGCATTTTCACGGGTACTTCGATAAGCCCGTTCATCATTATCAATGGCCGTAACATATTTTGCCTTCTTCATAAAAGCCAGGATAGCCAGCACGCCGGTTCCACAACCCATATCGAGCACACGCCGGTCTTTCACATCCGTTTCAAGCAATTTTTCGATCATAAGCCATGTCGTTTCGTGGTGGGCCGTACCGAAAGCCATTTTCGGGCTGATCAGGATATCAAACTCCGCCTCCGGTGCAGGATCATGAAAAGGGGCCCGCACATAACAACGGCCGGTAATCCAGACTGACGGATAATCGCTTTCCCACACTTCGTTCCAGTTCCTGTCAGCAATGCGTTTAACGGAAGCATCCCCCATTTTAAACAGGCCGGAACCTGCCGCAAAAGCACCCAACTTGTCCTTGTCAAACTCCTTTTCAGGAACATAGGCAAGGACATTATTTTCTTCTTCGGCAAAACTTTCGAAACCAAAATCGGCCAGACCGGCGATCAGGATGTCCACCTGTTCGTCATCAGCAGGCCTGGGCATAGTGAGTTCAATATAATCCAAAGTAAATCGGGATTAAAAACTGTTGACAATCTTGATAAACTCTTCCCCTTTCAACGATGCCCCGCCAATGAGCCCGCCATCCACATCGTTTTGTGAAAACAGTTCCCTGGCATTTCCGGGGTTGCAACTGCCACCATAAAGGATGGTTGTGTTTCCCGCAGTTTCTTTACCGTATTCTTTAGTAATCAGATTACGGATAAAATTGTGCATTTCCTGCGCCTGTGCGGGTGTTGCCGTCCGGCCCGTGCCAATGGCCCATATTGGTTCGTAAGCAATGACCAGGTTGCCGAATTCATTTTTATTGAGATGAAAAACACCATTTTTCAATTGCATTTTGACAACATCAAAATATGACTCTTTTTCTCGGTCTTCCAATTGCTCGCCACAGCAGAAAATGGGAATGATATTGTGATCAAGCAGTTTGTCAACCTTTTGGGCAAGCACCTCATCGGATTCATGAAAATATTTTCTTCTTTCGCTGTGACCTACAATGCAATAGTCCACATCCACCGAATCGAGCATGGCAGCGGAAATCTCGCCGGTATAGGCGCCACTTTCAAACTGGCTTACATTTTGCGCACCCACAAACAAGTTGGAATCCAGGGCAAAATCGGTCGCCAACTCGAGGTAAATGGAAGGAGGGCAGGCCACTACCTCACAGGATGGCTTTTTTTCAATGGATTCGGCAATGAAGGCAAGCAGTTCTTCGGCATCCTGAAAAGTTTTGTTCATTTTCCAGTTCCCGGCAACAATCTTTTTTCTCATTTTTTTTCGTTTTTGTAAAGGGGCAAAAATAATACAAATTCCCGTGGGCAATCACTACCCAAGCCGCACACGCGGATCGAGCAACGTATAAATAAAATCCACCATGATATTTACCAAAACCAGGACAACAGAAATAAACAGCACGGAACCCATGATCACCGGCAGGTCGTATTTTTCGAGGGCATCAACAATCACAACCCCGATGCCTTTCCAGTCGAAGACATATTCGACGAAAACAGCACCGGCCATCAGTGAGGCAAACCATCCGGTGATGGCGGTAATCACCGGGTTAAGCGCATTGCGCAATCCGTGCCCGATGATGACACTGAAATTACTCAATCCTTTGGCTTTTGCCGTCCTGATGTAATCCTGCGACAACACATCCAGCAACGAACTGCGTGTAAGGCTTACTACAATGGCCAGCGGACGGATACCCAATGTAACGGCGGGCAGGATAAGGTTTTTCAGGTTTACATACACCTCACCCGTATAATCATCCACCGAATACAGGCTGCCAAACATCTGCAGTCCTGTGTAATCGGCCAGTACGTAAGCAAACAGCCAGGCGATGATGATGGCTGCAAAAAAGGAAGGTATTGACATGCCGAACGAGGAAAACACCAACAGGAATTTATCAAGGGGTGTATCTTTTTTTATGGCGGCAACAACGCCCAAAACAATTCCTGTTATCATAGCCAGCAGAATGGAAGCCGTTGCCAGCAGCAGGGTTTTTGGAAAAGCTTCCGCAATGATTGAAGACACTTCCCTTTTACTTTGGTAGGAACGGCGGAGGTAAGGTTTCTTGAACACAACAACCGTGTTGCCCACGGAGAAAATCCGGAAAGCCGGATGATATTTTTCGCGGTTAAAATACCAGAAACTGTTTTTATCGGATGCATTGTGAACCGAAACCGGTGAAAGGTCGTTTAAAAAGTTCAGATACTGAACAAGAACGGGCTTGTCCAGCCCGAGGTCCTTTTTAATGGCCTCGACCGAGGATATATCAGCCCGCTGCCCCATGAGCATCCGTGCCGCATCGCCGGGCAATATGTTGAAAAGGAAAAAGATAATGGTTGTTACGCCCCATATTACAAGGATTCCGTATAACAGCCTTTTTATGAGATAGTTTAGCATTGTTTTTTATGGTTTTATTGCTCGATTGCTTTTAATCCCCAACCTTAAAAGGCTGCGTAACTGAATTGTTTCAAAGGTTTGTTCTTCCTTAAATCCACCAATTCATCCATTCATCCACCCATCCAATCTTCCAACTAAACTTCCATCCTTCCATCCTTCCAATATTCCATTCTTCCACATCCTTCACCAATCACAAATCCTCACTCTTCTTCCTCCGCCTCTTTCATCGTTTCCGGGAAGTCATTGAAATGCCATTTTTTCATCACCACCCCGTTATGCAGCAAGATCAATCCCGGGTTACTCCTGATTATGGTTTTTAATTCAGTGTCATCGGCAAAATAATAAGGGTAATCAATCCCGAACACAGAACGGTATTTTACAACTGTTTCGGGATAGGAAGCCGTAACCAAAACAAAATTGCCGCCGTGCTTTTCCACATCCTTGTATAACCGGGCTGCTTTGGCCATACCTTCTTCATCGGCATTATCCAGGTCGTACGATACCAGAATAAACTGGTAATCCGGGTTGTTGATGATCTCATCGGTATAATCCGACCCGTTTTTATCCATGATCATCAGGTGATGCTTTACATCAACAGCCGAACGGTCAACCCGCTGGTCAACAAACTCCCATTTGCTCATCCACACCGAATCGTTCCACGGATAATCGGGGGATTCAAATTCTTTGGTTTTGCCGGTTTCCTTGTTTTTATAGATCACAAAAGTCCGTATGGCCTCCTGATTTGTGGCTTTCATGTCTTTTCCTACTTTCCAGTCGCGGAAATCAATTAAAGGCAAATGATTGTAATTGTAAAAGATGAAAAAGACATAAAACCCGCCAACAACCAACAATATTATATTTTGCAGCCACAACGGAACGGGTCTGACCATCCTTCGCCGCCCGGCAAATACCACTGTGGCGATAACAATCAACACAATATTCTTATAAAAAGTACCCCGGTTTGATAGTTTGATGGCATCACCAAAACAGCCGCAGTCGGGGACCATGTTGTAAACCGCATCAAAATAAGTGACTACGGTAAAAAAGATCAGAATCAGCAAAACACCGAGGGAAGCCAGTTTTGCGCGTATTTTAAAGATCAGGGCAAAACCGAGAAGGAACTCAATGGCGATGATCAGGATAGCAATGGCCAGCGAAAAGTGAACCAGATTATACCATCCGTAAACATCGAGGTAATCTTCAACCCTGTATGCCGTGCCCATCGGATCAACGCCTTTTACAAAAGAAGAAAAAATAAAAACAAGGCCCAGCACAATCCTGATTATGGCATAGAATAACCCTTCTTTTTTTATTTCTTTCTGTTTAACCATTATTCTCTTCAATTGTTAATTTGATCAAAGCAAAAAGTGCATAGTTGATGATGTCGTAATAATTGGCATCCAGGCCTTCCGAAACAAGGGTTTTGCCTTTGTGGTCCTCAATCTGTTTGATGCGCAACAGTTTCATCAGGATAATATCATCCAGCGACGAAACCCGCATATTGCGCCACGCTTCGCCGTAATCATGGTTTTTGTCCATCATCAGGTCGCGGGCGGCATAAATAGTTTTGTCGTACAACTGCCGGGCTGTTTTTTCGTCCAGGTCCGCCTCTTCGGCCACCCCTTTTTCCAACTGGATGAGCGCCATGACCGAATAATTGACGATGCCGATGAATTCGGAGACGATCCCTTCCTCCACTTTTTGATGCCCTTTGGTTTGTATGCTTCTGATGCGGTTGGCTTTGATATAAATCTGGTCAGTCAGGCTCGAAGTACGCAAAACACGCCAGGCTGAACCGTAATCATGCTGCTTTTTCCTGAACACTTCGCGGCAAAGGCTGATCACCTTTTCAAACTGAACCGTAGTTTTATCACTCATTTTCAATTTCCTGTTATATATTTGCTAATGTTTTTTCACCTAAAATAATGAGCAATAAAAATACATCTTTTCACAAAACGGCAAAAACAATTCGATGTATTGACCGGATATTGGACTTTTCAAGGCCGAAAGTGATGGGGATACTCAACATAACACCCGATTCGTTTTATGACGGTGGAAAATTCAGCCGTGAAAAACAACAGGCAAAACAGGTGGAAAAAATGCTTGCCGAAGGGGCTGAGCTCATTGACATCGGCGCTGTAAGCACGCGCCCGGGTGCCCGAACGGTTACGGAAGAAGAAGAAATGAACCGACTCATCCGGCCATTGCAATATCTCGTAAAAGCCTTTCCTGACACCCTTTTTTCCGTTGACACCTATCGTGCTGCCGTGGCCAGTGAGGCAGTGCTGAGCGGCGCCCGGATGATCAATGATGTTTCGGGGGGGAATCTTGATAAAAAAATGTACGATACCGTTGCCGAATTGAAAGTACCTTATATTTTGATGCACCTTGCCGGGAAGCCTGAGACTATGCAGGATAATCCCATCAGCCGTAAGGCAGTGGAACAAATTCTGGATTTTTTCAATGAAAAAGTCAGGAAACTGAATGAGGCGGGGGTACATGACATCATCCTCGATCCCGGTTTTGGTTTTGGAAAAACGCTGGAATGCAATTATTCCATTCTGCAACATCTTGAAGAATTGAGGATAAATGATTTGCCTTTGCTAACCGGCATCTCGCGCAAAACCATGATCAATAAAGTCATCGGCACAAAACCTTCCGAAGCATTAAACGGCACAACCGTGTTACACACCATTGCCCTGCTGAACGGAGCCAACATTTTACGGGCGCATGATGTGAAAGAAGCGGTAGAGGCGATTAAAATTACGGAGTATTTCAAAGGGGAGGGGAAGTGTGCATGAGCACAGACCACCGGTAGTTGAAATTGCTTGTTCCGAAAAAGTTGTCTCACGCTGCAACCCCATACCCGTTTATGCACGAGTGGATATAATATGTAATATCCATAACGAACTTTGCGTCTTGGAAATGAAACTCGTTGAGCCGGAATTGTTGTTTCGGAAACATCCCAAAGTTGTGGATTTCCCGGAGGAAAATATCCTAGAAATGATGGAAAAGGTTTTTTTACCGTCTGCTCACCTTAACAAATTTATCAATTTCAGGCTTTTTGAACCCGTTTATCAGGAAATACCTTAAAACATCTTCTATTAAAAGGTAATATTTTTGTTGTCAGAATATTTTTTAGAAAAATGATGTTATGTTGGCAAGGCGCAAATTAACGGAGAAAGGGGAACGGGATTTCGTTTTAGTAAAGAAAGCCCTTGAACAAAATGACCAGAAGGCATATACCGAGTTGTTTAATAAATATCGTAATTCAGTACATTATCTGTTGTATAAAATGACCAACAATCGGTTAGAAGCCGAAGAACTGATGATAGAAGCTTTTGGGAATGCTTACCAGAATCTTAATAACTACAGGCCTGAGTATGCTTTTAGTACCTGGCTGTTTAAAATTGCAACCAATAGTTGTATTGATTATATGAGGGCTAAAAGCAAACAATGTGTTTCAGTTCGTTTTGATGGCGATTTAAATTATAAGGCAGAAATAAAAAAAATATCATCCGGTATTGGCCCTGAAGAAAAACTTATAAAAAAGCAAAGGGCGGAGATGCTGAAAAAGATCATCAGACAAATGAAGCCGAAATACAGAAAAGTTATTGAACTCAGGTATTTTAAGGAATACTCTATGGATGAAATTGAAAAGACACTGCAAATTCCGGTAGGAACAATAAAGGCACAATTATTCAGGGGAAAGGCGATGTTGTTTAAGACTTTAAACAAGCAGATGGAATTGCATTATTGAACAATAATATTAATGGAGAAATAAGTTGTTAACTAATGGATGAAATGGTGTAGTGGGTTTTTTTTAACCTAACTGTCGCACATATTAGGTGTTAAATCATAAACTTTGTGTCGGCTACCAGGTTTGTACCGGACAAAAAATATACAGGGCATTTATTTGAGTGGTAGTGTGCACTGTGTTTGTCCGGTTTTTTTTTTTGCTTAAAACAAGTGGGCAATAATGGTTATTATCAGTATTTGATGCACATCAATTACCAAATAAATTAAATGACTAACTTTACATGATTTAAGTTGAAAGTGCATTGATAGAAACACTTTTGTTACATTAGCCTCAAAATAAAAATGAGGAAACCTGAGTAGAAAACCGATGCAATAAAGAACCTGGAAAAAAAAAGGAATTATAATATATAATACATCTTTCATCCATCACGTTATCCTCACATTAACTGATCAACTTAAATATGGCAAGATGGCAATTACCAAAAAATCCGCTGACCGCAAAAAGGCAGAAGAAGATTTCCGGGAAAGTGTTGAAAAGTATAAAACAATTTTTAACGAATCGCCTATCGGTATCTTTTACTTTAACAGCCAGGGTGTTATAACAGAATGTAATGAAAATTTCATTTCCATAATCGGGTCTTCACGTTCAGTATTGATTGGGTTTAATATGCTCAAACGATTAAAAGACAACTTGCTGGTAAAAGCTATTGTTGAATCCCTTGAAACAGGTCAATCCCATTACGAAAATTATTATAATTCGGTAACCTCCGGCAAAAAAACCTATGTTAAAATCATTTTGAAAGGTATTCGTAATACAAACGATGAAATTGTTGCCGGCATCGGGTTAGTTGAGGACATCACTGATCGCAAAAAGACAGAGGTTAAAATAAATGAAAGTGAAGAAAAGTACCGAAACCTTGTGGAACGCGCCAATGATGGAATCTGCATTATTCAAGATAAGGTATTTAAGTTTGTTAACTTCAGGATGGCCGAAATTTGGGGGGGTGATAAAGAGTTGATGCTCGAAAAACCATTTGTCAGTTTATTGGTCGATAGTGAAGTTGCAAAAGTCACAGACAGCTATAAGCAACGGATGTCGGGCAAAAAAGCCCCATCCATTTATGAATCCAGGCTTAAGCGGAAAGACGGATCTGAAATTGAGATTGAAATAAATGCCGGAATCATCAATTATCAGGGGCGGGCTGCCGATCTTGTTCTGGTTAGAGATATTTCAGAACGTAAAAAAGCAGAAAAAAAATTAGCAAAACTCTCTGCTGCAGTTGAACAAAGCCCTTCAATCATTGCCATTACCGATTTAAATGGGAATATGGAGTATGTTAACCCTAAATTTACGGAATTGACGGGATATACCTTAAATGAAGTTATGGGCAAAAACGCCAGGATATTGAAATCGGGCAGGCACCCGTTGAGCTTTTACCGTGAATTGTGGGGAATCATTATTTCAGGTAACTCCTGGCATGGGGAGTTTTTCAACAGAAAAAAAAACGGTAACCTGTATTGGGAATCTGCCTCCATTTCCCCCATTTTTGATGACCGGGGACAAATTACAAATTTTGTAAAGGTGGCCGAAGACATCACTGACCGCGTGAAGGCAGATGAGGTTTTAAAAGAATCGGAAGAAAAATACAGGGAACTTTTCGAAAATTCCAACGATTGTATCATACTACATGATTTGGAAGGCCATATTATTAATGTGAACAAAAAAACACTGGAACTCTTTGGGTATTCATTACCAGAACTTTTATCAATGAACTTATCCGAATTACATGTTATTGAAAAAAATGCTGTATCGCAGGAAGCCTTTAAAAATATTGCCGAAGAAGGTTATACGGATTTTACCAACAATTACAAGAAAAAAAACGGAGAATCTTTTACAGGCCAGGTATCTTCTGTCCTGATTGAATTAAAGGGAGCACCTGTTGTACAGGACATTATCCGCGATATTACCCAAAAGCAAAAAAATGAAAAGGCTTTGCGGGAAAGTGAGGAACGCTTCAGGCTGGCCTTTCGTACCAGTCCAGATGCTTTTAGCCTTACACGCCTGGAAGACGGTTTGGTCGTTGACATGAACCAGGGCTTTTATGAAATTACCGGTTATCATCGCGAGGAAGTAATAGGCAAGTTCCCCCGGGACTTGAACATCTGGGCCGATTTGACGGAGCGTAACCGGTTTCTTTATGAGTTGGATCAACATGGGGAAGTAAAAAACCTCGAATTTCAATTCCGTTTAAAAAACGGCCGGATAATTCCTGCCCTGATTTCTGCCCGGCCAATCGAATTAAACGGTGTTCCTCACCTGCTTTCCATTGCCAAAAGTGTTGAAGAACTAAAACAGGCACAAACTGAAATTATCAGAAGCAAAGAATCGACAGAAAACTATTTGAACATTGCTGCCGAAATCATCCTTACACTCGACACGCGGGGAAACATTACTTTACTCAATGACAGTGGTTATCAGCTTCTTGGCTATGAAAAAGGCAGCCTTCTTGGAAAAAACTGGTTCGATACGTGCATGCCGGAAAACTTCAGGAATAAAGTTCGCAGGAAATTTGAAAAACTAATGCTGGGAAAAGTGGAAATAACAGAAAGTTATGAAAATGTAGTGGTAACACGGGATGGAACTGAAAAAAATATCCATTGGCATAACAGTTTGTTGAAAGATGATCAAGAACGGGCAATCGGGAGCCTTAGCTCAGGTGAAGACATCACAAAACGCAAATTAACAGAAAAAGCGTTGAAAGAAAGCGAATCCAGATACCGTTTGTTGATTGAAAACTCTAATGATGCCATCTATCTGTTGTTCAACCGCAGGTTTGAAATCGTTAATACAAAATTTACTCAAATATTTGGATATACCCTTGAAGAGGTCAACTCGCCGGGCTTTGATTTTATTCATTTGGTGGCCCCCAAGAGCAAGCCATTGGTCGAAGGCCGTCTAAAACAGCTATCCCATGGCAAAAAACTAACAAATAAATATGAATTTACGGCCATTACAAAAAACGGTAAAGAATATGAAGTTGAAGTGTCTGTTTCCTATATTGATTATAAAGACGGGAAAGCCACACAAGGGATAATCAGGGATATTACGGAAAGGAAACAACGTAATGAAATCATCAGGAAAGCCATTCTCAATGTCCAGGAAAAGGAGAAAATGAAATTCGGAAAAGAATTACATGACGGGCTCGGACAAATACTCACCTCAGCATCCATGTTTCTCGAATCGCTTTATCAAATAAAGGATCAACTTCCCGGGAAAAAACGTTTCGACCTTGAAAGGGCCCGTGAACTAAACAAACAGGCCATTCTGGATGCCCGGAGAATATCGCATGGCCTGATGATTGCCGGTATTGATGATCAGGGTATTGACGAATTGATCGGAAAGATGTGTAAAAACTCAAACACTTCTAAAACATCATTTTCATTTTATCCCCGCAACATCACTGGCCAAAAGATCAATAATGAAACCAAAGTTCACCTTTACAGGATTGTCCAGGAATTATCAACAAACATCATCAGACATTCCAATGCAACACGATCCAAAATCTGGTTATCATTGTTGAACAATGATAAATTAAAATTAATTGTTACCGACAACGGAACAGGCTTTAAACCCGAAAAAGTCAATTCCGGGACAGGTTTACAAAATATAAGCCAACGTGTTACTATTTTAAAGGGTAAAATAGATATATCTTCCGGGATTGGTATAGGAACCAGGATCACGATTACCGTTCCTTTGTAACTGGAATTGACTGATGCCCGGTTAATTTCAAATAGGACAGGAAATGGATATGGTGATTACTTAAGCAGGTAAAATACAGGATAAAATTATTATGGAAACCATTAAAACATTAATTGCGGACGACCACAGAATTGTAAGGGAAGGCATTTGCACCTTACTTTCCAACGAGTCGGACATTGAGATCATTGCACAGGCTGAGAATGGGCGCGATGCAGTGAAATTAGCAGTGAAACTACAACCGGACATTACAATCATGGATATTGGGATGCCGGAATTGAACGGCATTGAAGCGATTATACAAATACGCCGGAAACTGCCAAATGCCAGAATCATTGTTCTGTCCATGCATTCGGAACATGAATTTATCTGGAAAACATTTAAGGCCGGTGCTTTTGCTTACCTGCTCAAAGATTGTGCTGCCCAGGAACTGGTGACAGCCATACGTCGTGTGAATTCAGGAAAAAAGTATATCAGCGAGGACATCTCTGATGTGGTTTTGCAGGATTTTGTTGATACAAAATGGCATGATAAAGAAACCTCTTATGGCCCTTTATCTGACAGGGAAAAAGAAGTATTGCAACTATTGAGTGAAGGCAAAACGACAAAAGAAATTGCCAAAACACTTTTTATCAGCAACAAAACTGTAGAATCCCACCGTAAAAATATCATGGAAAAGCTTCAGATATTCAACATCCCTGGTCTGACAAAATATGCCATCCGTTCGGGGCTGACATCACTGTATTAACGGAGTTTTGCAATAATATAGTTGCATAAAATTATTGACGGACCGGATGAAACGGATATTCCACTTTTTCTAAAAACAACCCTTGTGCAGGGACAGAGAAACCTGCCCGGGCACGGTCTTTTGCTTCAATGATTTTCTTCAATTCACCGGCAGGCATTTTTCCTTTTCCGATTTCAAGCAACGTGCCCGCAATGGCCCTAACCATATTCCGTAAAAAACGGTCGGCTGCAATGGTAAATATCAACTGATGGCCCTCCTGCTTCCAGGAGGCGGCAGTAACCGTGCATACGTTTGTTGCCGTTTGCGTATGCAACTTTGAAAAACTGGTAAAGTCCTGTTCACCAACAAGAAACCGACAGGCCTGTTGCATGGCTTCCACGTTGAGCACACCAAAATAAAAATACCGCTGATCAATGTGAAAAGGATCTTTTTGTCTTGAAATATAGTACCGGTATGTACGTTTGACAGCACTGAAACGGGCATGCACATCCTTGTCAACCTGGAAAATATCATACACCACAATGTCATTAGGCAAAAAGCCGTTCAGTTTATAAACCAGGCCTTTTTCATCAGGCAATGGTTCGGGCACTTGAAAATGGGCATAAAATTGCCGGGCATGCACACCGGTATCCGTCCGGCCACAACCCGCCAAATTCACTTTTATGCCCAGGATCAATAACAGTTTCCCTTCCATCTCGGCCTGGACGGTATGGGCATTTTCCTGAACCTGCCAACCATGATAACGGCTTCCGTGAAAGGCTATGTGAATAAAGTATCTGTTCATCCTTCCTGATTGGAAAAGCCAAAACTAAAAAACATTTTAATGCCATCTGATTTAGTGTGGAATTGCGGAATCGGCAGAGTTAGTGGAATCAGTTGAATCAAATGAATTATATTTGTCCCAAAATTTCTATACATGGCTGAAACACTTGCTGGTTTTCCTTTGTTTTTCGGATTGATTGCCGCTACAATTCATGTGCTTTCCGGCCCCGACCACCTCGCTGCCGTTGGCCCACTTGCCTTAAACACCCGTTTCCGTCCCTGGATTATCGGCATGTCGTGGGGGTTTGGCCACCTCATCGGCATGTTGTTTCTTGGCTTGCTGTTTATTTATTTCAAAGAGTTCATTCCTGTTGATTTCATCTCGGAAAACAGTGAAAAACTTGTGGGCATCCTTCTTATTTTGATTGGTTTTTGGGCTTTTTTCCGGATATATCTGTTTAAAAGGAAAACAAGCCACACCCATATTCATACCCACAAAGATGAACAAAATGATGCTTATGTTCATGTTCACGATCATGATCACAGCCACACGGATAAACATGAACATAGCCACGAATTTGAAAAAAAGACGTATCTGGCGGCCCTGGGTATCGGTATCATTCACGGGCTTGCAGGGTTTTCCCATATTCTGATCATACTGCCCACGCTGGCGTTTCCCAGCCGCTATCAGTCGGTGATGTACCTTACCGGTTTCGGCATCGGGACCATTGTTACCATGATCGTTTTCTCCTTTGTGCTGGGATGGATTGGGAAATACAGCAGCGGGAAAAAGAAAGATACCATTTATCTGATGGTTAACGGATTTGCAGGTTTTGCCGCAATTTTTGTGGGTGTTTTCTGGATCTGGGCTAATTACTAATTTCAAAACCTATAATCGGTAAAATGAAACATGCTAATAAAACAATACTGATCCTGCTTGTGGGTTTTTTATTAGCTGTACCGGCCATGGTCAAAGCACAGCAGGTTCAGACTAAAGGGTTATTTAACATTGGAATTGAAGGCGGGGTGCAGTTTACCAACATCAAGGATTTTTCACTGCTTTATCCTGTTCATCAGACAAAGTCGCAAATGGGATATCGTGTCGGAGGCTTTGCCGAATATTTTGTGATCAATGATTTAAAGTTACATGCCGGCATTTATTACGATGACCGGGCTTTTCAACTCGCCGCTGATTTTCCTTTTGTTGATTCCACCGGGAAAATCCTTAAAAGTTATTATTTCTATCAGGTTGATTATAAGCTCAACTACCTGACACTGCCGCTGAGTATTATTTATCAGCGGGGTGGTGAAAAATTCAAGATCACTTTACAGGCCGGTATTTATTATTCGATTTTTTTAAATGCCACAATGAATGGAGCCGAAGATGTTTATGTTGATCCGGATGACGTTGGCCTGATAACCGACACAACCTTACGGGTCGGACATAACCAGAGACTTTACTCGGGAAGCACCAAGGGCATTGTTACAAGTTATTCTTCTCCCGAATACCCTTATTTCAGCAGTTATGACTTTGGCTTCAATTTTCAGATCGGGGTCATATATAATATAACACCGCAAATCGGGATCAGCGCGGGGGTAGGATTTACTTACAGTATCTCAAGTGTTTTTGAAAACCCAGAGATTAATTCAAAATGGTTACAAAACACCGGGGTTAACATCGGCTTTGTTTATACTCTTAAGAAAAGTGCCAAAAAGAACCCGTTAAATGAAGGGAGGTGACGGCTGCTCCGGTTTCAGGACTTTCCGTTTGAAATTTTATGAGGCCCAAACCCAAAAACCGGCCCGATCACCATTACCCCCGTTTTTATATATTTGTATGCATTACAATTAAATCATTTTCGCCTGTATGTCAGACAATTTCACCATAACCCCACTCGATCGGCTTCTGCAAATAATCCTGAACCAGCTTGACAAGGGAAAAGTCTTCGGTATTCCGGAGGAATTGTTTTTTGTACCCCAACCCACCGATCCGTTTCGTTCAAACCGTTTTGGACAACTTCTGGAAACGCCTGTTGGTGTGGCAGCAGGTCCACACACACAACTTACTCAGAATATCGTCACTGCCTGGCTTACCGGTGCCCGCTATATCGAACTGAAAACCATCCAGACACTGGACGAATTAAATGTTTCCAAACCCTGTATTGACATGCAGGATGAGGGATATAATTGTGAATGGTCGCAGGAGTTAAAAATCCGTCAATCATTTGAACAATATCTGGATGCCTGGATTATCATTCATGTTTTAAAAAACAAGTTTAACTGGGGGAATCCGGACGAACCCGGCGTTATTTTCAACATGAGTGTGGGTTATGATTATAAAGGCATTACAAACAAAAATGTGCAGTGGTTTCTTGATAAAATGTCCGACGCATCCGCCGAGATCAACAACAAAATTGACAGCATAAAGCCCATTTATCCTGAAATTCCGCAACTTGATATCAACCCCTGCATTTCCGACAACATTACCCTTTCCACCATGCATGGCTGCCCGGCTGACGAAATTGAAAAAATCGGGCTTTACCTGCTGGAAGACCGTAAACTTCATACAACCATCAAACTAAACCCTACGCTCCTCGGCAAAGAGGAATTACACCGTATTTTGCAGAATTCCGGTTTTGAAACCAATGTCCCCGACACCGCCTTTGAGCACGACCCAACCTTTGAGGATGCTGTCCACATCATCAAAAACCTGGAAAAAGCAGCGAAAAAGAACAAGGTCCGTTTTGGGTTAAAACTGACCAACACACTTGAAAGTTTAAATCACAAGCAGGTTTTTCCTCCCGAAGAAAAAACAATGTATATGAGCGGCAGGGCACTGCATCCCATTGCCGTCAACCTGGCTTACAAACTGCAAAACCGGTTCAGCGGGAAACTGGATATTTCCTTTTCTGCCGGCGTGGATGCTTTTAACCTGACGGATGTGGTCTCGTGCGGGCTTTATCCTGCCACCGTATGTTCCGACATTTTGAAACCCGGCGGTTATGGCAGACTGCATCAATATCTGGATCAACTCGGTCAGGCTTTCAAAAAACAAAATGTTTCCTCAATCCCTGAATTGATTGCCAACGGCAAACCGGGTAACACAACAGGAAAAAGCGCATTGGCCAACCTGAAACAATATGCAGAATCGGTTCTGAATGATAACAGGTATAAAAAAACAGCCATTCATGCTCCCGACATCAAAACCGGCAGGGCATTGGGTTTTTTCGACTGCATCCATGCGCCCTGTGTGGACACCTGCCCGACCAACCAGGACATACCCGGTTATTTATATTATACAGCACAAAAACAGTTTGATAAGGCATTGGACCTTGTGTTAAAAACCAATCCGTTTCCACGAACAACCGGTATGGTCTGCGATCATCTTTGCCAGACGAAATGCACCCGCATCAATTACGACAGCCCTGTATTGATCAGGGAGATAAAACGATTTTTGGCAGAAAACGGGAAGGACACTCAACAAAGCTCACCTGTTAAAAACGATAAAAAAGCGGCCATCGTCGGTGCCGGGCCTTCGGGTTTGTCATGCGCTTATTTTCTGGCAAAGGCAGGTTTTAAAGTAAACATCTTTGAAACAAAACCCAAACCCGGCGGCATGGTTTCGGGGGCTATCCCCGCTTTCAGGCTTACTGACCGGGCCATTGAGAATGATATAAAAAGAATTGGATCATTGGGTGTAAAGGTTAATTATAATTTTAAAGTGGATAAACCGTTTTTTGAAAAATTGAGAAACGAAAATGATTTTATCTATATCGCCACGGGAGCCTGGTCATCGGTAAAATTAAATATTGAAAACATTGATGCTGATAGGGTGCTCGACCCGTTGGAATTTTTATTTAATGTCAAACAGGACAAACCGACACGAATTGGTAACCATATTGTTATTATCGGTGGCGGGAATACGGCCATGGATGCCGCCCGAACGGCCTATCGCCTTGTGGGGGAAAGCGGCACTGTTACAATTATTTACCGCAGGACCATCAATCACATGCCCGCCGACACCGGAGAAATCAAAGCCGTACTCAGGGAAGGCATAAACATCATGGAGTTGACTGCACCGTTGAAACTGAATGTATCGGCGACTAAAATCGCCGATAAAACTGTACCGGCGACTTTCGTCGCCGGTACAGTGCAATCAATCACCTGCATCAAAATGAAACTCAGTGGAGTTGACAGCATCGGCAGGCCCAAACCCGTTCCCATTCCCGGTTCGGAATTTACTGTTCCCTGCGACACCTTCATTCCCGCCATCGGACAGGAACCTGACATTGATTTTACAGATGTGAAACTTTTAAAAACCAAACCCGGTCAATATGAAACCCGACTGGAGCATGTATTCATCGGAGGCGATGCCATGAGGGGGGCATCCACAGCTATCAATGCCATTGGCGATGGCCGGAAAGCTGCCGTAGAGATCATCAGGAAAGCCGGGCTGGAACCATTCTCTCATGAAATCAACAGGGAGACAACTGCTCTTAACCGGCACATCATCAACAGGGCAAAGAAAGTACAACAGGTTAAAACCGTTGAGTTGCCCCTTTTTGACCGGAAGAATTTCAAACTCGTTTCCCAAACCCTGACGGCAGATGAAGCCGCTAAGGAAGCCTCGCGGTGCCTGCTTTGTGATGAAATATGCAATACCTGTGTTACCGTCTGTCCCAACCTTGCTTTTCATTCCTATCAGATCAACCCGGTTCGCTATGACCCCCAAAAGATTATCGGATCAAAGAAAGGGGTCAGTATAGTTGAAGGTGATTGTTTTAAGGTTGAACAGAAATATCAGATCTTGCACATCGCCGACTGGTGTAACGCATGCGGCAACTGCACGACTTTTTGCCCCTCGGCCGGCTCTCCTTATCAAAACAAACCGCATCTGTATTTGAACAAAAATATTCTTGATGAAGAGCGGGAGGGTTATTTTCTGGAACGGGCAAACGGGAAAAAGACCCTCTTTTATAAAAAAGACTCTCATTTTTCATCGCTGAACAAAGAAACCAATTGTTTTGTTTACGAAACAGAAAAACTAAAAGTAAAGCTGAATATTGAAACCTTTAAAATAATGGAAATTACTTCCGTTAAAAAGGATAATTTTGAAATTGATTTGAAGGAAGCGGCGGAAATGAGTATAATCATGCAGGGCGCTGTTTCATTTTACGGACAATAAACAATAATCATCAACACGAATGGATAAACAAAAAGTTTTAGAAAACACAATCAAAAGGTGCCGGGAACGGCATATTATTCTGCCGACTTACAAACAGATGCAGAATCCGGATTTGGTTCCCGAAAAAATCAAAGATAAACTAAAGGGCATCGGGCTTTGGGATTTGAATTCACTGAACATGTTCAGGATTTCCTGGAAAAACGAACCGGTTGTTTTTGGTGGAGGGTTTAACGGTGTAAACTATCTGGAATTGCCGCCTGAGTTGACCGGGGTAAAGGCAAGGATCATCATGCTCATCGGAAAATTCTTCCCCACAGGGGCACATAAGGTTGGTGCTACATTCGGGCCTTTGGTTGAAAAACTGATCACCGGTCGGTTTGACCCCACCCGGCAGAAAGCCCTGTGGCCTTCCACCGGAAATTATTGCCGCGGCGGTGCTTACGACTCCTATTTGCTGGGTTGTGAATCAATTGCCGTCCTGCCGGAAGGGATGTCGCAAGAACGATTTGACTGGCTGCACAAAGTGGGTGCCGAGGTAATTGCGACCCCGGGAACCGAAAGCAATGTAAAAGAGATATATGATAAGGTAAAAGAACTGCTGAAAGAACGCGGTGATAAAATCGTAAACCTGAACCAGTTTGAAGAAATCGGGAATTCATTGTGGCACTATGCGGTGACCGGGCCGGCCATGGAGGAGGTGTTTAACCGGGTAAAAAATGAAGACAACCGGTTTCGTGGCGTATTCCTGACACAGGGGTCAGCAGGGACCCTCGGCTGTACCGACTATTTAAGAACGATTCACCCGACAATGAAGGTATGCGCCGGTGAAGCCTTGCAGTGCCCTACCCTTTTACTGAACGGCTATGGGGAACACCGCATCGAAGGCATTGGCGACAAACATGTTCCGTGGATTCACAACATCCGAAACATGGACCTGGTTGCAGGAATTGATGACAATCCTAACATCCGGCTGATGCGCCTGTTCAACGAGCCGGCCGGCCTGGAGTTCCTGAAAAAGGAGACAGGAGTTGACCCCGAACTGGTGAACAAACTGGAATACCTTGGCATATCCTCCATCGCCAACCTGATGGGCTCCGCCAAACTGGCCAAATACTATGAGATGACTGAAAAAGATGTTATCTTCACGGTGGCTACCGATTCGATGGAAATGTACCGGTCACGTTTGCAGGAAGAAAGAGAAAAGCACGGAAAGTTCAACGCCAAAGAGGCAGCCGTAAGTTTTGATGCCGACCTTTTGGGCTTAAAAACCGATTATATGCTCGAAATGAACTATTACGATAAAAAACGCATGCACAACCTGAAATACTTCACCTGGGTAGAACAACAGGGCAAAACCGTTGAAGAACTGAACGCCCAGTGGTACGATGACAACTACTGGACATCACGATACGCTCAGGTTGAGAAATGGGATGAAGAAATCAACGAATTCAACGAAAGGACGGGGGTAGTGAAGGAGTATTTGTAAAATGACTAAAGTTTCTGCTTTTAAACCCATCGAATTCGACGGGTTTGGAACAAGAAATATAAGGAACTTAAATTAACAACCCCGATTTAAAGGGTTCGAATTCGACTCCTTTTTATTTGAAGCGGGGAATAATTGAACAAAATACCCATTATACAAATCAGGTTTCTTATGAAAAAAAAAACTAAAATAAACTATGACTACTGAATACATCAGACAGATAATAAAAAACGGCGAAGGGGTTGATGTTGAGTTGAAAGAATCAAAAACAAATCTTAACAAAAACATTTCCCAAACAGTGTGCTCTTTTCTTAACCGAAATGGAGGACATTTAATCCTTGGAATAAACGATAACGGAAATATTTTGGGAATTAACAACCCTGAAAAATTAATCAATGAATTCAACACACTAGCAAACAACCCCCAAAAACCTAATCCAACATTTTATTTTCATCCTGAAATCCTTGAAATTGGCGACAAACAAATTGTTTATATTTTCATTCCTGAAAGTTCACAAGTCCACAGAACCAATTTGATTGAAAGTTACGACAAATTGATGGCATTTATCAAAAAACATTTACCTGATCCTTTTTATTTGGAAGATGATAAAAGGGTTAGTCTTCGAAACAAAATCTTCAGAGAAGCAATTACCAATATCCTTATTCATCGTGAATTTATTAATCCATTTCCTGCAAAAATGATTATTGAACCCGGAAAAGTTATTTTCGAAAATGCCAGCAGACCGCATAGTTATGGATTAATTACACCGGATTCCTTTTCTCCTTTTCCTAAAAACCCAAATATTGCAAGAGTTTTTAAAGAAATCGGCTTAGCGGATGAATTAGGGTCAGGTGTAAGAAATCTTTACAAATATTCAAAAATTTATTCAAATACTGACCCCGAGATCACTGAAGGAGACATCTTTAAAATCATTATAGCAATCCCTAAGGCTACCATGCAAGCTCCCATGCAAGCTATCATGCAAGTTGAGAACCACGAGGAAAGAACAGTACAAATCATTGAGTTTTGCAAATTACCTAAAACACGGGAGGAGGTACAAACATTTTTAAATTTAAAGAACAGAGACTATTTCAGAAAAGAAATATTGAACCCTTTATTGGAACAAGGTATTTTGCAAATGACAATACCGGAAAAACCCAATAGCCCAAAACAAAAATATTATTCTACAATTCGAGAAGATAACCAGGATGATTAATAAATTCCACTACCGCTGCACAACCTGCGGACGGGAATACGACAATTCCCAAATCCGCTATTTGTGTCCCGTCTGTGAAAGCAAAAATTCACCGGATATGCCGCCAAAAGGCGTGTTGAAAACGGTTTATGATTTTGCGAAAATCAAACCGGATTTTAGACATCTGAAAGCAATCCGCTTTATTGACCTGCTTCCGTTACAAAGCACAGACAGTATGCCCAACCTGAAAATCGGAGATACGCCTCTATATACAATCTCACAGCTTGAACATACTGAAATTCCTTTTGGCTTGTTCTTAAAAGACGATTCCCAAAACCCCACCTATTCATTCAAAGACAGGGCCTCGTCCGTTGTTTCGGCTTTTGCCAAAGAGTATGACATGGATACAATCATCACTGCCTCCACCGGGAATGCGGGGTCTTCGCTGGCGGGAATATGTGCTTCACAGCGTCAAAAGGCGATCATTTTGTTGCCCGAAGCAGCGCCAATGGCCAAGTTAACACAGTCGCTCATGTATGGCGCTAAGGTGATCCGGGTAAAAGGAAACTACGATGATGCATTTGACCTGAGCATTGAAGCGACAAAACAGTTTGGATATTACAACCGGAATACCGCTTTTAACCCGCTGACCATCGAAGGAAAGAAAACCGTATCCTTTGAATTGTTTGAGCAATTGGGATACAAAATCCCGGATAAAATATTTGTCCCTGTTGGGGATGGGGTGATCATTTCTGGTGTTTACAAAGGGTTTGAAGATCTGCTGAGACTGGGTATAATCGCAAAAATACCTGTTGTTGTGGCTGTCCAGGCTGAAGGTAGTGACAACCTCATAAGGAACATCAACCCAGGTACGGGCGGATTTATCCACCCCAACAAAACAGACACCCTTCAAAATTTCATCATCAAACCAAGCCAAACAATAGCCGATTCCATTTCAGTGGATATCCCACGCAATTTTTATATGACACAAAAATATATTCAGGAATATGATGGCCGGGTTCAGGATGTTTCTGACGATGAGATACTGAACGCGTCAAAAATACTGGCACAAAACACCGGATTGTTCGCCGAACCGGCAGCCGCTACCGCCTTTGCAGGATTTTTAGCGTATGATCAGGAAGGCAAAATAGCCAAAAACTCAAATAATGTTGTGTTACTTACGGGTAGCGGGCTCAAAGACCTCAATGCCTTTCAGCCGGTGCTGAACATCCCTGACGCTATCAATCCGGATTTAAACCAACTAAAAAAGGCCCTGATATGATCACCTTTATTCTGAACGGCAAAAAGCAATCCTGGGATGGCGATCCTGATCTGACCTTACTGAAATATCTCAGGCTTGAAAAGCATATTACTTCTGTCAAAGACGGATGCTCCGCTCAGTCGGCCTGCGGAGCCTGCACGGTTGAAATTAACGGTCAGGCCAAACTGTCCTGCATCACAAAAATAAGCAAACTTCAGGATGCTGAAATCAATACACTTGAGGGTTTCCCCGAATATGTAAAGGAAACCATTGCCAAAGCATTTGTTAACAAAGGCGCCGTTCAATGTGGTTTTTGCACTCCGGGATTTATAGCCCGGACCAAAGTGCTGCTGCAAGACAACCCGGCACCGACGATTGAAGAAATCAGGAAAGCCATTAAACCCCATTTATGCCGTTGCACCGGCTATAAAAAAATAGAACAGGCCATTCAATTGGCCGGAAGCGCATTGGGTAAACACGAGCACCTGGAAATCTACAAAACTTCTGGAAAAGTCGGCACTTCATATCCGAAATATCAGGCCTGTCAAACCGCCATCGGGGAACGTGACTTTGTTGATGACTTGTTTTTCGACGGAATGCTTTTCGCCGCCTTGAAGTTCAGCGATCATCCAAGTGCTAAAGTCTTAAAGATCAATATTAAAGAAGCACAAGACCTCCCGGGTGTGATTCATGTTTTTACAGCAAAAGATATTCCGGGTGAACATAAGGTTGGATTGATTTTTCAGGACTGGCCGGTCATGATTGATGAAGGGGAAACCACTCATTATATCGGAGACGTAATTGCAGGAGTGGTTGCCGAAACTGACAAAATTGCCCGCCAGGCAGTTGGTCTGATAAAAGTTGAATACGAAATCCATCAGCCGTTAACCGATGTTTTTAAAGCCATTAGCGGTAAACGCATCCATCCCGAAAGACCAAATCATTTCAGTACCACACAATTTACGGTGGGCAATGTAAAAGAAGCACGTCCGGTTTCAATATATCACGCCAACGGCCATTACGAAACACAGCGTATCGAACATGGTTTTATGGAAAAAGAGTCTGCCGTGGCCATGCCCGACGGAAAGGGAGGCCTGAAATTATACAGTCAAAGCCAGGGAATTTATGAAGACCGGCGTCAGGTGGCCATGATACTGGGCATCCCCGAAAACAAAGTCAGGGTTATCCTGGTGCCCAATGGCGGTGGTTTTGGCGGAAAAGAAGATTTGAGCATACAGGGACAGGTATCTCTCTTTGCCTGGCTGCTGAAAAAGCCGGTAAAACTGACTCTGAGCCGGCAGGAGTCCTTTCGCCTTCACCCCAAACGGCATCCCATTTTTATGGACATTGAACTGGGAGCGGATGAAAAGGGAAAACTCACTTTCCTGAAATTGTCGGCTGTCGGCGATACGGGAGCTTATGCTTCAGTAGGGACTAAAGTGCTGGAGCGGGTGGCGGGCCATGCGGCGGGCGGATATTACATCCCCAATGTTGAAATTGAAGCCAAAACGGTTTACACCAACAATATTCCAGGTGGGGCCATGCGCGGGTTCGGTGCACCGCAGGTTGCCTTTGCCCTGGAAAGCTGCATTGATGATTTATGCAGAAAGGGGAATTTTGACCGTTGGCAGTTTCGTTATGAAAATGCTTTGGTTGACGGGTTGAGCACTGCCACCGGACAAAAACTTTACGGAGTGGGTATCCGTGCCTGTCTGGATGCCGTTAAAAAAGATTTCTATGCCGCCAAATATGCGGGATTGGCCTGTGCCATTAAAAATTCGGGTGTCGGCAACGGTATGATTGACAGCTCAGCGGTAAAAATTAAAATTGTTTCCGGTGAAAAAGTCAGGTTGCACCACGGATGGACGGAGATGGGACAGGGGGTGCACAACATGGCTCTGCAAACTTTGTGCGAAGAAACAGATATCTCACCGGATATTATTGAAGTGGTTGTGGATTCGGAAGCCCAGGTCAAAACGGGTATGACAACTTCCTCACGGGCGACAGCACTGGTTGGGCTGGCCATTATTGATGCAGCAAAAGGATTAAAAAAAGACCTGAAATCGAAAAGCCTGAAACAGTTAAGCGGAAAAACTTACAGAGGCGAATATATCTGTGACTGGACAACTGAGCCGGGCAGTGATGTTGAAGAACAGATCACCCATTATTCTTATGGTTATGCCGCCCAGGTGTGTATGCTGGATGATAAGGGCAATGTATCGAAATTTATTGCCGCCCATGACGGGGGCAAAATCATGAACCCCATGTTGTTTGAAGGCCAGATTGAAGGGGCCGTGCACATGGGGCTGGGTTATGCCCTCACCGAGGACCTGCCCATGAAAGAGGGTTATCTGATCAGCGACCGGATGCGTGACCTGAAGATATTACGGGCTCATGAAACGCCTGAAATCGAAGTAAAAATGATTGAGGTAAAAGACCCGGTAGGCCCTTACGGTGCCAAAGGTATCGGTGAGATTGGACTGGTGCCTACCGCCGCAGCCATTGCCAATGCAATGTTTGCTTTTGACGGAGTAAAAAGAATAAAATTACCGTTAAATAGAATGTAATCTGTAATCTTATGACCCTTTTATTAAAAAATGCCACATACATTGACCGGAAAAATATTGAATTTACCGAAACCGACATTCTGGTAACCGAAGGCGAAGAAGGCACTATCCGGTTTATAAATAATGTCAAAGATGTAGATGATGATTACGAAATTATTGACTGTTCCGGAAAATATGTAACCAAATCCTTTGCCATCGGGCATCATCATGCGTATTCTGCTTTAGCAAGGGGTATGCCGCCTCCGGAAAAATCGCCGCAGAATTTTCGTGAAATATTAAAATATATCTGGTGGAACCTGGATAAAGCACTGGATAAGGACAGCATCAGGGCCAGTGCGCTGGCAACAGCCATGGCTTGTGCCAAAGCCGGTACTACTTTTGTGATTGATCACCATGCTTCGCCAAATTGCATCGAAGGTTCGTTGGACATCATTTCCAAAGCGTTTGATGAAGTGGGTGTCAACCATCTGCTTTGCTATGAAATTTCCGACAGGGACGGACAGGATAAAGCCAAAAAGGGCCTTGCCGAAACAGAACGATTTTTGCAAAAAAATCAGGGGCTTGTCGGATTGCATGCATCGTTTACTGTGGGTAACGAAACCATGAAAAAAGCCGCGGACCTGATGCGTAAATATAATTCAGGCATTCATATCCATGTGGCGGAAGACCTTTGCGACCAGCAGGATAGTCAAAAGAAATACGGAAAACGGGTGGTTCAACGGCTTGATGATTATGGCATCCTGAATTTCTCAAAAACCATCTTGGCTCACTGCCTTCATATTGATGAATATGAACGAAACCTGATCAGGGACTCAAAAGCCCGGGTTGTTGAGAATATGGAAAGTAACTTGAACAATAAGGTGGGATATTTTAACGGTGAAGGGTTGGGCAAAAGAATCTTCCTGGGGACTGACGGCATGCACAGCGATATGCTGCGAAGTGCACAGGCAGCGTATTTTGCCGGGCAAAGGCACGATACGATAGATTTCAATGAAGCCTTCCGAAGATTTAGCAGTGTGCATGATTATCTCGAAATGAATGACTTCAAGGGGGATGCCGGTAACAACCTTGTGGTGCTGGATTACCCCACGCCAACTCCGTTGACAAAGGAAAACTTCCCCGGGCATTTCATTTTCGGGCTGACTTCAAATCATGTTCAACACGTGATCTCCGATGGCAAATTGATTGTGAAGGACAAAAAACTATTGACCATTGATGAAAAGGAAACACTTGAATTTACAAAAGAACAGGCATCCGGGCTTTGGCAAAGGATGAGCAGCCGAAATAGACTTATTGAATAAATCATTATGGAAACAAGCATTTTACAAGGGATCGGTTATTCGGCATCGGTAATTATTGCCGTTTCCATGACCATGAACTCAATCGTGAAATTCCGTTGGATCAACCTTGTGGGGGCATCCGCATTTGCAATTTACGGTTTATTGATCAACGCTATACCGGTTGCTTTTTTAAACGGTTTTATCGTAAGTGTTGACCTTTATTATCTGATCAGGATTTACGGCAAAAAAGAATTGTTCGAAACCCTTGAGATCAGGAAAGACAATCGCTACCTGATACGCTTTCTTAAGTTCCATAACAAAGATATCCAGAAGTTTTTCCCGGGTTTCACCTATAAACCCGAAATAAATACTATCAGTTTTTTTGTGCTCCGTAATACAAATATTGCGGGGATATTTCTGGCACACCGCGAAAAAGACCGGATACTAAAAGTCGGGCTCGATTATGTGGTTCCTGAATATCGTGATTATAAAAACGGGAAGTTTGTTTACAATAGTTTGAAAGATGACTTCGTAAAAGGGGGTTTCCAAAAAATAGTTTCCGAAGGTAAGACCCCCGGACATGCGGAATATTTGAAAAAATTAGGTTTTGAAAAAGTCAATGGCGATTTATATGAAAAATTGCTTGTCACTCATTAGATGCTGATTTTATGGATATCCTGATCAAAAATGGAATTATTGTAAATGCTGACAAAAGCATCCGGGCTGACCTCCGCATTTCAAAGAGGAAAATAGTGGAGATCGGCACTTCATTGGTTCCTGTGCCGGACAAGTGGAAAATAATTGATGCGGGCAACAAATTTATTTTCCCGGGAGGTATTGAACACCGGATGGCACTGCTTTACACCTATGGTGTTTTAACAAATAAAATTAGCCTGAACCGCTTTGTTGATTTGGTTTCAACACGTCCGGACAAAACATTTGGTTTGTTCCCGAAAAAAGGGGAAATAAGTGTTGGTTACGATGCTGACCTTGTTATCTGGGATCCTGGAAAAGAAAACATCATTTCCGCCAAGACCCATCATCAAAATTGCGATATCAACATTTATGAAGGTTTTAAAACCCAAGGAGCTACAGGACAACTTCCTGTACCGGCGGCTTTAGTCGCCGAATATTCATATTCAATAAATACCGGCGAGTTTAGTATCGGCGACTAAAGTCGCCGGTACAAAGAAAGCGACTGAAGTCGCCTTTACAAGCGGGGCAAATTCCTGTCAACTATTTTTGACAGAACGGATACAGAGTCCCTAAATTTATTGGCCAGCATCATCGCGGCAATAATATAAGGTTTATAACCGGCTTGTTTGTAAGTTTGTATTCTGTATTTCTCAAACACTTCTGCACTCACTTCCCCTGCTTCACACGAAACACCCGAAATATCGGCAGGCAAACAGTGCATATACAACGCATCTCCATTTTTCGTCAGACTCATTTTTCGGGCATCATATTCCCAGTTCTTATGTTTGGCATTTTGTGCAAGACAAGTTTTTTCCAGATCATCAAGCCCTTTGGTATCACCTGCTTTCAGCAGTTCGGTCCGCTGTTTCATTACCTGCAAAGGCGCCCAGCTTTTGGGGTAAACGATATCTGCTTCTTTCACGGCATCGCTCATTGAATGGCTAATGGAAAAGGTTCCGCCGTTGTTTTCCGAATTGGCTTTGGCAATTTCCACAATCTCAGGGATCAGTTCATACCCATCCGGGTAAGCCAGTTCAATGTTCATCCCGAATCGCGACATCAAAGCAATAATACCCTGTGGCACCGAAAGCGGTTTGCCGTAGCTTGGTGAATAGGCCCAGCTCATCACTATCTTTTTTCCTTTAAGTGCTTCCAGCGAACCAAAATATTGTTCCAGATGAAGTAAATCAGCCAGCGATTGGGTGGGATGATCCCTGTCGCACTGCAAATTAATAATGCCCGGACGCGATGGCAGGACACCTTGCTGATAACCTTCATCCAATGCTTCGCCAACCTCACGCATGTATTTGTTGCCTTCTCCCAGAAACATATCATCACGTATTCCGATAATGTCAGTCAGAAAGGAAATCATGTTAGCTGTTTCCCTGACTGTTTCACCATGAGCTATCTGTGACTTTTGTTCATCCAGGTCCTGGACGGTAAGCCCCAGCATGTTGGCCGCAGAGGCAAAAGAATAACGCGTACGGGTTGACTTATCCCTGAATACAGACATGGCCAGCCCTGTATCAAACACCCTGGGGGAAATATTCTGATCCCTTAAACTTTTTAAAAGCAATGCCAATTCAAGAATTGTTTTCAGTGCTTTGTCACTTTTCTCCGAGGTGAGGAGGAAATCTTTTTGGTATAAGTCGTTCATGGTTTATTCTTTTGTCTTATGCCCCCGCCATGAATGACGGGGTAACTGATTTGTTCATTTTGTTGATTTCTCGTTCAGTCTCCCCGTCATTCATGGCGGGGTTCTCTATCCCAAACAAACAAGACCTGTCGGTCTTGTTTGTATTTAATAGCCCCACGCATAAGCCGCATAAAATGCCGAAGCAACTACCAAATCATCAATCGGTACTTTCTCATTGGGTGCATGTGCCAGTTCCTCGTTACCGGGTCCGAAACCAATAACGGGGATACCGTAAACCCCGTTAATCGTCACTCCGTTGGTTGAAAATGTCCATTTATCAATTTTCGGGCTTTTTCCAAACAGGTTATTGTAAGCATCCACTGCTTTTCTGACAGCAACATGATCTTCCGGCAGCTTCCAGGTGGGATAATACTTTTCCATGCCGTATTCCAGACCTGTATAAGCTTTTTCTTTATAATCAAGAACCTTTACTGAGGCATCCGTTCCTTTCACCAACTCCTTAATTTGCTGAACCGCTATTTCTTTTGTCTCACCCCAGGTCAGCCGCCTGTCAAGATGAATCCGGGCATAATCGGCAACGGCACACAACGAAGGGCTTCCCGAAACAAACTCCGAAATGGTAACACTGCCCTTTCCCAAAAATTCATCGTAAGCCAGGTTTTCATTCAGTTTTTCAATTTCCAGGGCTGTGCGGGATGCCTTGTAAATGGCATTCACACCCCTTTCGGGTGCCGCACCGTGCGCCGAAACACCATGAAACTCAACTTCAATTTCCATACGGCCACGATGCCCGCGATAAATATTCAGATTGGTAGGCTCGGTACTGATCACCAGATCAGGCTTGATGCCGTCTTCTTCGATAATATACTTCCAGCAAAGCCCGTCACAATCCTCTTCCATCACACTGCCCACAAACAGGAGGGTAAGGTCTTTATCAAATCCCAGTTCTTTTAGTATCCTTCCGGAAGTAACAAAAGCTGCGGGTCCCCCTTCCTGGTCAACCGAGCCACGGCCACGGACAAAACCGACTTTAATTTCACCACCAAGCGGATCAAAATCCCACTGGCTGAGGTCCCCGAGATCAACTGTATCTATATGACCATCCATGGCAAGAATCCGTTTCCCGTTTCCGATACGCCCGATCACATTGCCCAGTCCGTCTATTTTGACTTCATCAAATCCGGCTTCTTCCATTTGTTTTTTCAGCTCCTGCTGAACCAACGCTTCATCTTTGCTCAGCGATTTGATCTTTACCAGTTCAGATAAATTCCGGGCAGTGTAGTCCCTGTATTTATCTGCTAATTCGAGGATTTTTGAATATGTATTTTTCATTTTCTCAGCTTTTAACAAACCCTTCAAGCCACTCCACCAGTTGCCTGACCAGTTTGTTGTAATCATAATTTTCTTCGGCCCTTATCCGTCCGGTCAATGACATTTGGCTTGCCAATTCAGAATTTTCCAATAAATAAGCAATCTTTTCCCCAAGTGTTTCGGGTGAACGTTCGGTTAAAAAACCAACATCAGGTGTAATGATCGAGCCTACTCCCCCACCTTCATACGCTACGACCGGCGTACCCCCGGCAAGGGCCTCGGCATAGATGATCCCGAAATGC
This sequence comes from uncultured Bacteroidia bacterium, assembly GCA_913009755.1. Lineage (GTDB taxonomy): Bacteria > Bacteroidota > Bacteroidia > Bacteroidales > F082 > JAADID01. Next base: position 17,564 of record CAJVWU010000011.1, on the reverse strand, counting down.
TCTTTCTTTTCAGGGGCAGCCGTCAGGATTTCAGCAGCATTGATCAGCCTGGCTTTGTCTTCTTCCGAAACATAACCCAGGAACATCCCTCTCTCACCCAGATTTTTCTTCAACGCATCACGCAATTCACCATCACCGATAAAAACAGTTTGTGCAAGATGGGCATATTCTTTTGATGCTTCAACAACATTTTGCGGGCCTTTCGATTTTGTTAATGCCCCCGGGCAGATTATATACTTTCCCGGCAGGCTGTATTTTTCCTTTATCCCTTTTATATTGTCGGGGCGGAAATCATACAGGTCAACGCCACAGGGCAGAATCAAAAACTTGTCATCAGGTAACGGGATCAACGGTTTGATCAGTTCATCACGGACATATTCGGTTGTCACAATTATGCCCCAGGCACCGTTTATTGCATTTTCAATTAAATTCCACACACGGTCGTCCCATAACTCTTCATGACGCGGTTCGATGCCGGTACCATGAATAAAAAGCACATAAGGCTTGTTGTGTTTTTTAGCCACATTATGAACGGCAATGGCACTCAGATTGGCATGATGGCCGATAAAGATATCCGTTTCACCAGCAATACTTTCAAGCACCTTTTCATAATCGGGCAGGTAAGCTGACATTTCTTCAAACGACATCCGGGCAACCTGTTTCTGCCTGCTGCCTGCAGAAGGCAAATATTCGTGCACCGGAGTTACGGGGGTATGCAGAACAATATCCAGGTTCACAGCACCGGGGACACCGTCACTCATTCCGGGGTGCATAAAATATACTTTATGCCCCTGGCGTACCAGATGCCGCACATGTTGACGGGCAACTTCACCGCTGCCACGTCCCGTATTTAATAACAGAATGGCTATCCGCATTAGAAAAACCTTTTGATTTCATTCCTTTTAATCTTTCCCCAATAATCATCCAGGTCGCCCCTCACCTCCCTGGCCATGATCAACAGACCCAGAATATTAGGGAAGCCCATCGAAAGGATCATCATGTCTGAAAAGTCCATGACCGAACCGAGATTGGAAGAAGAACCAATGACAATAAAAATAAGGAAAATAGTGAAATATACATATTTGGCAACATTACGGTTACCGAATAATTTTTCAGAGAAACCGCCAAACAGGTAATCAAAACCTTTCAGGCCATAATACGACCAGGAGATCATGGTAGAAAAAGCAAAAAGAAAGATGGCAACTACCAGAATATAAGGGAACCAGGAAAACACCTGCTCAAATGCCTTTGAAGTGAGCTGGGCCCCTTCCAGTCCCATTGGATTTTCATACGTTCCGGTAAAAATCAGGACAAGCGCTGTCATGGTGCAGATGACCACCGTATCAACAAAAGGTTCCAGCAACGAAACAAATCCTTCCGTGATGGGTTTGTCCGTTTTTACCGCCGAGTGGGCAATGGCTGCCGAACCTACGCCGGCCTCATTGGAAAAAGCTGCACGTTGAAATCCGACGATCAGGACCCCTATGATGCCCCCTTTCATTGCACCGGGAGAAAAGGCTCCGTCAAAAATCAGGCGGAACGCTTCACCGGTGTGCTGAATGTTCATGGCGATAATGATCAGGGCCGTACCTACATACAATACAGCCATAAAAGGCACGATCTTATCCGTAACACGTGCAATGCTTTTTATGCCGCCAATAACGACAACCCCCACAAGTATGGCCAGGATAATGCCATACCATGCCCCGTGTTTCGCAACCGAAGGGATCAGGTAAGCCAACTGCGAAAAGGATTGATTGGCCTGGAACATGTTTCCGCCGCCAAAAGACCCGCCGATGACAAGCAAAGCAAACAAGCCGGCAAGAAAAATGCCCAGCCATTTCATATTTCTTTTTTCAAGGCCGTAGCGCAAGTAATACATCGGGCCTCCCGACACAACACCTTTTTTGTTGATTTTACGGTATTTAACGCCCAGTGTACATTCGGTAAATTTGGAAGTCATTCCCAACAGCCCGGCAATGATCAACCAGAAAGTGGCTCCCGGCCCCCCGATGGATATGGCTATGGCCACACCGGCAATATTACCCAAACCTACCGTAGCCGATAGCGCTGTCGTCAAGGCCTGAAAATGGGAAACTTCTCCGGGGTCATCCGGATCGTCATACCGGCCCCTGACAAGGTCAATGGCGTGTTTAAACCCCCTGATGTTGATGAAACGCATGACAATGGTGAATGTGATGGCGCCGAAAATAAGCCAGGCAACAATAAAAGGAATCGGATGAGTGACCGGTTGCCCGTCCTTATCCAGTAAAGGCTTTCCCGTTGCGTCACGAGACACAGGATCATGAATGCCCAGCGCAGCAAAAGGATCCCAAAAAAGTTTTTTCTTCATAAAATCCACGACCGGCCTAAAAGAATGATCAATCTTCTGGCTGAATGTCAACTCATGTTTAACCTGTTGATTTTGAAAAACATCATTTCTGGAAGAAGTGGTTAACGTGTCTTCCCCAAATAATGCCGTTGAAAAAAACAATACAAAAACCAATATAAAAATCGTAATCTGTTTCATCTTGCCAAATCCAATTTTATGGTACTTTTAAAAGGGGGTCAAGATAATAAAAGAATTATAAAATCTATTGGTCTTCTTCCATCTTTGGTATATTTGTTTTTGATTTGAAATTTATCAAAACTTTAGCCAGGAGACAATACAGCGATGAATCAGAAACTCAAACAATGGTTCCGTGCCTTTTTAACGTTGAACAAAAGCCAGCAAAGAGGGATCATTATTCTATCGGTATTTGTTGTAACATTGCTTGTTATAAACTATTTCCTGCCAACATTCTTTCAATATACAACAAACGATATCAGTAATTTTCAAAAAGAAATAGAATCATTTCGTCAACAGCAACAGCAAATATCAGACAGTATTAACATTGATAATTTGCAAAACCGCGGAGAACTTACTCCCGGCCTTGCCCGTGAAAAATTGCACCCGTTTTTGTTTAATCCCAACGACCTGCCTGAAGAGTCCTGGAAAAAAATGGGGCTGACCGATAAACAGATACGTATCATTAAAAACTATGAAGCCAAAGGGGGAAGATTTTACCGCAAAGAAGATTTAAAAAAAATGTATTGCATTTCAGATGCCGAATATCAGGTGTTAATGCCTTTCATCAGAATACCCTCCGGATTTGTGACCCTGTCAGAAGATATTGTTGAAAACTACAGGCCACCACGTAAGAAAAAAAAGCGAAAAAAAGAACGCTTTAAAATGGTAGAACTTAACAGTGCCGATTCAGCCGAGCTGGTAAAAAACCTCAGGATACCTCCGTGGCTGGCAAGACGCACAATAAAATACCGCAACCTTATCGGGGGATTTTATGAAACAGGCCAACTGGTTAGCGTTTACGGATTTGACAGCAGCAGGATGGAAAAACTTCAAAAATATATTGTGATTGATCCTTCGGCAATCAAAACCATAAACATCAATACAGGCAGTTTTAATGAGATTTCCGGACATCTCTATTTTTCCGCCAGAATTGCCCGTGAGATCATCAACCGACGGTTGGAAAACGGCAAATTTACCTCGAAGCAGCAACTTGTTGACGACGGCATTGTTTCCGAATCACTGTTCCTTAAGATAAAACATTACATCAGCCTGGAATAAAATCTGTGACAGACATCCGGTATCTTGATTCAAAAAAATAAGTCTGAGTAATATTTTCAGTTTCTATTTTATTTTTCCTTATCATTGTCGCTTAATTTTTTCTTAAAATAATAACCGATGGGGAAATTATCACATATCTTTAAGAAATTCCCACGCACATTTTGGGTTGCCAATTCAATGGAACTTTTTGAACGGTGGGCATGGTATGGCTTATTTGCAATTCTTGCACTGTATCTCACAAAATCTACCGATACGGGAGCCCTGGGATTCAGCCAGACGCAAAAAGGCGACATCATGGGAATCGTCACTGCTATTTTGTATCTTTTGCCCGTTGTTACCGGTGCTATTGCCGACAGGTTCGGCTACCGCAAAGTACTCATTCTGGCTTACCTTGTTCTCTCTACCGGGTATTTTATCATGGGGCAGTTTACCACTTACGGGCTGGTTTTCTTTTCTTTTTTGTACGTAGCCCTCGGTGCGGCAATGTTTAAACCCATTGTTTCCGCCACGGTTGCTAAAACTACGGATGATGATACCCGGGCCATCGGTTTTGGGATTTTTTATATGATGGTGAATATCGGTGGTTTTCTAGGCCCCATAGTTGCCTCAAAAATGCGGGTGATCAATTGGGATTATGTTTTTATCATGTCCACCGTTTCCATTCTCATAAACCTTGTGCTGGTACTTATCTTTTTTAAAGAACCCAAACGGGAGACCGAAATCGAATCGAAGAATATAATTTTTGACTATGCACTTATTCTGTTGACCATGTTGACTTCCATCGTGGTATTCATTGTCTTTTTTACCATTTTCCTCATGCTGTTCATTCTCGAAAGTTTCGTTATCTTCCTTATCAAAGAAAGGATAAGTTTTAAATTTGTGGAATTCATCAATACCCTCCCCATTGGTGATGAAAACAAAAAGATTTTCAAAAACATCACCACCATTTTTCAGGATTCAAAATTTATTTTATTTCTGTTGTTCATTGTCGGATTCTGGACCATGTTCAATCAGATTTTTTATACCCTTCCGAATTTTATTGACCAGTGGGTAAATACCAAACCTTTGTACGATTTCTTCGCATCAACATGGTCGGGGCTGGCCTGGTTTTTCGGGCCAGATAATGGCAGCCAGGTGATTAAGCCTGAGATTGTTGTTAGCTTTGATGCAGGGTTTATCATTCTGTTTCAAATCGTGATATCTTCCATTGTTATGCGGCTAAAACCCATTAATGCCATCATCAGCGGAATTATCGTGGCAGCCATCGGTGTGGGGATTGCTTTTGCAACCCACAACGTAGGTTACGTGGTATTGGGTATTTTTATCTTCGCCCTTGGAGAGATGGCCGCCTCACCTAAAATTACGGAATATATCGGCATTATTGCACCGCGGGAGAAGGTGGCACTTTATATGGGATATTCGTTTCTGCCGGTAGCCCTCGGCAATTTATTTGCAGGATTTCTTTCGGGAAGGGTCTATCAAACCATGAGCGATAAAATCTCGTTGCTTCAAATTGAAGTCGTCAAACGCGGACTTGAAATTCCGGCTATCTCGAAGGCCACAGGTTTCACACAAAACGATTACATCCATCGCTTCTGCCAGCTAACGGGAATGACTCCCAACCAAATGACCCATTTTTTATGGGATCAGTACAACCCGGCGAGAATCTGGATTGTTTTTACCATTATCGGTGCCATAGCCGTATTGGGTTTGTGGATTTACAACCGTTTCATTGTCAAAAAAACTGCTTAATTAGAATGAGTTAAAATTGCTGTTGTCCTGCTTTCGCAGTTTTAAAATATGTATATTCGTCAACACTATCGTGCGTAAAATTAGGATATTAGATATTGCCTTTGAAAACGAAATTGCAGTTTACGAAGTACCTGCATTCCAGGGTGCGCTGTTGTGGAAACAGCAGGGAGAGAAAACACATTGTTTCACAATCATCTGGGCAAAGATTATCGGTTTTCGTATCCATTAATTCAATATAAACGAATTAGAAAAAAGCCTCACCTTTTCTGTATAGAAGACGGGGTGGATGAGGTACATCATTTTTTTGAAAACAAACAGGAAGGTCTGATGCTGGGGGAAATCGGTAGTTGAACAGTTGTCGAAAGATTTGCAAAAGGAATTTCCGGGACAATCGGGTTGGTCAGCACGAAATATCTGGCTGATGCGTAAGTTTTATCTCAAATATAGAGGCAGCGAAAAAATGCAACCACTGGTTGCAGAAATTGGCTGGACGCATAATGTTTTGATAATGAGCAAATGCAAAGACGACCTGGAGCGGGAGTTTTCCATCCGGATGACACGGAAATATGGCTGGTCCAAAAACATACTCATCCATCAAATCGAAGGGAATGCGTATGCCAACTATATGATTAGCCAAAACCATTTTGAGAAAAACCTGCATGAAAAATATCGTAATCAGGCAATATTAGCCATAAAAGATGAATATCAATTTGACTTTTTACTTTTTCATCGCCGGTTGCAAAGTCTTGTAGCTATTGATTTAAAAGTCGGGGAATTTATCCCCGAATATGCAGGCAAAATGCAGTTTTACCTTTCTTTGCTCAACGATAAAGTAAAATTGGAGCATGAAAATCCTTCCATAGGAATAATCATTTGTAAAAGCAAAAACCGGACAGTTGTTGAATATGCTTTGCGCGATACCAATCAACCCATCGGCGTGGCTACCTACACGATGTACAGCCAACTGCCGGAAGAATGGAAAAAACTGTTGCCATCACCGGAGGAAATAGTTAGGGGGTTGGAGACAATTGAAGATAATTATAACAAATAATAGTTTTTGGTTTTCAATCCCCCCGTGTTTTTAAATCCTTCTAAATTATTGATTAGATTTAATTTATAGTCTTTCTAAAGAATATTTAAAACTATTTGATTGTCAATCGGTTTTGTTTAACCGTTCAGGATATTCAGAAAAAACAATCTGTCAACTAATTAAATACCAATCTATTAAACTTATAAACGGCAGCCTGCCAAATTATAGGGATGAATTTAAATATTTTAATTTTGTGCCTCCCTGAAAAGCACGTTAATTTAATTTGTTCAGAAAATCTTTTATTGTGGATAATATCATTATTATTGCGATCATAGCACTCGGCGGCCTGGGGTTGATTTCTGCCGTTATATTGTACTTCATTGCCAGCAAGTTCAAGGTTTTTGAAGATCCGAAAATTGATGAGGTTGAAGAGGCATTGCCCTCAGCAAATTGCGGGGCATGTAGTTTTCCCGGTTGCCGTTCTTTTGCCGAAGCTACCGTAAAATCAGCTAAAGAAAACAAAAACATTGAAGGTTTGTTTTGCCCGGTGGGTGGAAACGATGTTATGCAGAAGGTGGGTGAGCTGTTAGGCCTTGACGTGGAAGTGCAAGATCCGATGATTGCCGTAATAAAATGCAACGGAACATTTAACAATTCTCCGGCCAAAATAAAATATGAAGGCGCATCTTCCTGCGCGTTTGCCCATGCCTTGTTTACCGGTGAGGGTGGTTGTCAGTATGGTTGCCTGGGCCATGGCGATTGTGTGGATGCCTGCGATTTTGATGCCATTCACATGAGCCCCGAAACCGGACTGCCTGTTGTCAACGACAAATGTACGGCTTGCGGTGCCTGTGTTGAGGCCTGTCCGCGCGACATCATCGAATTGCGGAAAAAAGGACCGAAATACCGCAGGATCTTTGTTTCCTGCGTTAACAAGGAAAAGGGCGGGCCGGCAAAAAAGAATTGCTCGGTAGCTTGCATCGGTTGCGGAAAATGCGAAAAAGTATGTAATTTCGATGCCATCACCATCACCAGCTTCCTTGCCTATATTGATTTTAAAAAATGTACGCTTTGCCGAAAGTGTGTTGAAGTGTGTCCCACTGATGCAATATGGGAGGTCAATTTCAAACCGCGCAAGCCCAAACCGTTAACTCCGGAAGGTTCGGTAGCACGAAAACCTGCCCCGGTCAGGAAAAACGATGATCTGTTGGTGACAGCCACAGAAGAAAAGCCAGAAATCATTTCAAAAACAGAAGATAACCCTAACGCATAATTCCGGAAAAATGGGAGTTTTTAAAACATTCGTCTTAGGCGGCATTCATCCCGAAGAAAACAAACTGTCTTCCAATGCCCCCATTGAAATTGTCCCTGTGCCCGGGCAGGCTATTATTCCGTTAGGTCAGAATCTGGGCGCCCCGGCAAAACCTGTTGTTAAAAAAGGCGACAAAGTAAAAACAGGCCAGCTTATTGCCGAAGCGGGAGGCTTTATCTCGGCAAACATTCATTCACCGGTATCGGGTACTGTCCTGAAGATTGACAATGTGGTGGACATGACCGGTTTCAGGCGGCCCGGCCTTGTGATAAAAACCGATGGGGATGAGTGGGATGAAAATATTGACCGTTCCGATGAACTGGTTACTGAAATTAACTATACCTCACAGGAGATCATCGAAAAAATTAAACAGGCCGGCCTTGTGGGAATGGGGGGTGCTACCTTTCCAACTTATGTAAAACTGATGCCCCCCCCCGGCAAAAAAGCGGAATACGTAATCATTAACGGCGTGGAGTGTGAACCTTACCTGACGGGTGACCATCGTTTGATGCTGGAGAAAGGGCCTGAGATTGTGGTGGGAGCCAAAATATTGATGAAAGCCCTTAAAGTGGACAAGGCTATTATCGGCATTGAAAGCAACAAGCAGGATGCCATTAACCTGATGACAGAACTTACAAATAAAGAGGAAGATATTACGGTGATCCCCCTCACAGTAAAATATCCACAAGGCGGTGAAAAGCAACTGATCAAGGCAACCGTTAACCGGGAAGTGCCCTCGGGTAAACTACCCATTGAAGTGGGTTGTGTTGTTCAGAATGTAGGAACTGCCTTTGCGGTTTACGAGGCGGTTCAGAAAAATAAACCTTTGTTTGAGCGTGTGGTAACCGTAACCGGAAAATCAGTGAAAAAACCTTCTAACTTTCTGGCCCGTATCGGTACGCCCATCAGCAAGTTAGTGGAAATTGCAGAAGGAATGCCCGAAGACACGGGAAAAGTGATCGGTGGCGGCCCTATGATGGGAAAAGCGTTACCATCACTTGAGGTGCCGGTGGTGAAAGGCTCATCGGGCGTTTTATTGATGAGAGATAAAGAAAGCCACCGCAAACCCGAAAGTGCCTGTATCCGCTGCTCAAAATGTACAATTGTGTGTCCTATGGGTCTTGAACCTTTCCTGCTTGCCCGTGTCTCAAAACTGGGCAGGTACGATTTGGCCGGGAATGAAAAAATTATGGATTGCATCGAGTGTGGATCTTGCCAATATACATGCCCGGCTAACATTCCTTTGCTCGACTATTTGCGTCTGGGAAAAAATAAGGTTGGAAATATAATGAGAAACAGGAAAAAGTAATAAGATCTACCAATGACAATGTTTACAATTGCAGGTTCCCCACATATTCACGGGGACAATTCAACAAAAAAGATCATGTACGGGGTGGTGATTGCTATGATCCCCGCTATGCTGGTTTCCATATATTATTTTGGTTTTAATGCGGTCAGGGTACTTTTGCTGGCTACGGTGAGCAGCCTGTTCTTTGAATGGGTTATCCAGAAATACCTAATCAAAGGGCCGTTAACCATAACGGACGGCTCTGCTTTGGTTACCGGGGTTTTGCTGGCTTTTAATGTACCCACAAATCTTCCCGGATGGATGGTGGTTATCGGTGCGTTGGTAGCTATCGGGATGGCTAAGATGTCGTTTGGCGGGCTTGGAAAAAATGTTTTTAACCCCGCACTGGTTGCCAGGGTGTTTTTGCTGATCTCTTTTCCGGTACAAATGACTTCCTGGCCAAAACCGATATCCATCACCAAAAGTTTTGTGGATGTAATCACAGGGCCCACCCCTTTGGGATTTATTAAAGAGGGATTGGGGACGGGAAAAACCGTCAGTCAACTGCAGGCCGAACTGCCGGGTTATTTTGATTATTTGATCGGACGAATGGGCGGGTCAATGGGCGAAGTTTCGGCGGCGGCCTTGATTTTGGGCGGGATTTATATGCTCTGGCACAAGATCATCACCTGGGAAATCCCGGTTTCGATACTGGTAACGGTATTTACATTCTCAGGTATTATGTGGTTGATCAACCCCAAAATGTATGTTGACCCTGTTTTCGAGTTGCTGACAGGGGGTCTGTTGCTGGGGGCCTTTTTTATGGCTACCGACATGGTCACTTCGCCTATGACCCGTGGCGGGCAATTGTTGTTTGGGTTCGGCATCGGGTTAATAACAATCCTGATCAGGATATGGGGTGCATTTCCTGAAGGCGTTTCGTTTGCTATTCTCCTGATGAATGCGGCAGTGCCGTTAATTAACCGTGGTTTTAAACCCCGCAGGTTTGGTACTAATCCCGGTGTGGTAATGAACAATTAAAAAAAAAGACAATTATGGCTTCAAAAACAGAATCCAATTTTAAAAATATGGTGCTGACGCTTTTCCTGGTTACAGGAATTGCTGCATTGGCACTGGGGGGAGTGTATAGTCTTACCAAAGAACCCATAGCCATTGCCAGACAAAAAAAACTGGAAGCCGCCATCAAGGCGGTATTACCTGATTTTGACACAATTGTTAAAAAGAAAGTGCCCGACCCGGATGGCGATTCCCTGATATTGTACAATGCTGAAAAAGGGGGGAGCCCTACCGGTGTGGCGGTTAAGACTTATTCAAATAAAGGTTTTGGGGGAACCATTGATATTATGGTTGGCTTTACTGAAGATGGAACCATTACCAATACAACTGTCCTGTCACAGAAGGAAACACCCGGACTGGGTGACAAAATGAAAAAGTCAAAATCGAACTTTTCAGAACAGTTTATTGGCAAAGACCCGGCTAATTTTAAATTGAAGGTGAAAAAAGACGGTGGCGATGTTGATGCCATTACTGCCGCAACCATTTCATCACGTGCATTTTGTGATGCCCTTCAAAGGGCTTATGATACTTATAAAGAAAATCAGGATAAATAGAATCAAGAATTTAATGTTATTGTTATTTTATTAAACGGGATACAAAAGTTAAAGGCACTTTCTTGGCTCGTGGCTCATGCATCCTGGCTCTAAAAAACATATAAAATGAACCAATTACAAAATTTCACAAAAGGTTTCGTTAAAGAAAACCCGGTGTTTGTGCTTGTATTGGGGATGTGCCCTACGCTGGGTGTTACCTCAACGGCGATCAACGGGTTGGGAATGGGGCTGGCCACAACTTTCGTGCTGGTCATGTCAAATATTGTGGTTTCGATTGTCAGGAATGTCATTCCCGACAAAGTAAGGATACCTGCTTTTATTGTCATTATCGCATCTTTTGTAACCATCGTGGAATTACTGATGCAAGCCTATACACCGGCACTCTTCGAATCGTTGGGTATTTTCATTCCCTTGATCGTTGTAAACTGTATTGTGCTGGGCAGGGCTGAGGCATTTGCTTCTAAAAACCCCGTTGGATCTTCACTCATTGACGGGTTGGGAATGGGCCTGGGTTTTGCTTTTGCCCTCACTTTATTGGGAAGCGTTCGTGAACTTTTGGGCAGCGGAGCCATTTTCGGCCTGAACCTGATAAAAGGTGACCTGATGCTTGTATTTGTCCTGGCTCCGGGTGCTTTCATTGCCCTGGGATACCTGATTGCAATAATGAACAGATTGTCTAAAACCTCTTAAATCGTATTAATCATGGAATATTTTGTTATCATAATCAGCGCGATTTTTGTCAGCAACATCGTTCTTGCCCAGTTCTTGGGTATTTGCCCGTTTATCGGTGTATCGGGTAAACTCTCAACGGCCATCGGGATGGGAGGTGCCGTGATGTTTGTCATGACGCTTGCCACAATGGTGACATGGGTATTGCAATATTATGTTTTAAACCCTTTCGGGCTTGGGTTTATGCAGACCATTGTGTTTATCCTTATCATTGCTGCCTTAGTGCAAATGGTTGAGATCATCCTGAAAAAAGTAAGTCCTGCTCTATACCAGGCATTGGGTGTTTTCCTTCCGTTAATTACAACGAACTGTGCTGTTCTCGGTGTGGCCATCCTTGTCATACAAAAAGACTTTAACCTTCTTGAAGGTGTTGTATTTGCCATTTCAACAGCCATTGGTTTTACATTGGCTATTGCGTTGTTTTCCGGTATCCGTGAGCATCTTGACCTGATGGAAGTGCCCAAAGGAATGCGGGGGGTTCCTATTGCCCTGATAGTTGCCGGTATTCTCGCCCTGGCATTTATGGGATTTACAGGATTGGTTTAGGATAAGACAGAAGGCAGTCTTCCAGCCTTCATTCTGTTTTAAACGAGACGGGTACGCAGCATCCGGTATCCCGTATCCCGTATCCGATTATCCGCCAGGAATTCAATTTTACATTCCTTTTTCTATCTTTGCTCAAAACCTGAAATCAGATGGACAACCATCACGTTATTACCATTTCCGGAATTGATGTTTCACAAGATGACAAGCTGATCCTGTCGGATGTTAATTTAAACATTGGCAAAGGGGAATTTGTTTACCTGATCGGCAGGACCGGGAGTGGGAAATCAAGCTTGTTGAAAGTGATTTATGCCGACTTGCCTTTACAAAAAGGGGCTGCCGAAGTATGTGGGTATAACCTGAAAAAGATAAGAAGAAAGACTGTTCCTTTACTGAGACGAAAATTAGGTATTGTGTTTCAGGATTTCCAGTTGCTTGATGACCGGAATGTGGAACAGAACCTGTCATTTGTGCTAAAAGCTACCGGCTGGAAAGAAAAGCAAAAGATCAACCAGCGAATACTTGACGTTTTGGAAGAAGTTGGCCTCCTGGATAAATTAAAAGTAATGCCTCACCGTCTGTCAGGAGGCGAGCAGCAAAAAATTGCCATTGCACGGGCTTTACTCAACCATCCCGAGATCATTCTGGCTGATGAGCCCACAGGCAACCTCGACCCCGAAACATCCAACGACATCATGCGGTTGCTCATCAGGATATCCGAAAACGGCACCTCAGTCATCATGGCTACCCATAATTACAACATTATCTATAAATTTCCAGGAAGGGTATTGAAATGTGAAGAAGGGAAAGTGATCAGCTCATCCAACAAGCTTGATTAAGTGCTCTACGTTGTTGCCATTGTTGTACAAAGTGCTGAGTTTGCTGATGCGTTCATCCACGTTTTCAGGCTTAAATTCTTTTTCAAATAATGCTTTGATCGTACGTTTAATACTGCCCTTGTTGTTGGCTATTATACAAAGATCATCCAATTCGCTTCCGTTGAGCATTTTATCATTGACCAGGCAAAAACGGCCATTGTACAGTGTGTTCAACAATTTTAGTTTCAGTCCGGTACGCTGAGCGGTGATGGAGATATTGACGTGTGCGTTTTCAATGAGCTTATGCAGGGTGTTATCATCGGGGTTAGGGACAAGTTCAATGTTTTTGTGGTTTGTAAATTGGTTGATCAGGAGTTTCGAAGGGCTTAACCCTGCAACTTTAAACGGAATATTGAGATCATCAAACACATCATTCAGTAAAAAACGGGCTGCATTGGAATTTTCAGCTACTGAAAGGTTACCATGATACAAAACATATTTGCCCTTTCCGGGTTTACAGGTAACCGTTTTAAAAGGGTGAAAAGCGGGAACAAATTCCACATGTTCATAATGTTTGGCAAAATACTGCTCATCATGCTTTGAGATTACCAGAATGAGGTCAGCTTTTTTCAGGACTTTTTCATACCGTTTGAGTTTGGAAGCTTCATTATAAAAATAATATTTTTTAAAAATGTCGCTTTCCACTTTGGCCAGGTTCTGATAATATTCATGCTCAATATTGTGTGTCCTGACAATTCGTTTGCGCCCATCCAGACGGGGTTCTTCGAGTAATGCACTGGTATGCAGGCCTTCCATTAGAATGGGGTAATTGTCTTTAAGCAGGTTTTGCACCAATTCTTCAGAAATGCGGGAGCTAACGATATAAGGCTGGCTCTTGATCAGGTGCATTTTAGAAATATCCCTTTTATAATAATGGATGTCGTGGAAAAGTTTTTTTAAATGGGTGCTGGGACGGCGGCCATACTGAAAACAATGAAGGTGTACTTTTACCCCTTTTTCTGCCAGCTCACGGGCTTTGTAAAATACGTCAATCACTCCTCCGTAATTTGCCGGATAAGGTATATCAAAAGCTATGATATGTAGATGAATATCAGACATATTCTTCGAATATTTTTTTAAGGTTACGTTCTTCATTTTCCCAGGTTAATTGGGTTGCGGCAAAATTAATGTTTTTTTTCCACTTATGGATGAGTTCCTGATTTGCAAGTATTTGATTTACCTTTTCCGCAATCATTTTTGGCTCATGGCCGGGGATAAAATCACCGATGTCGTATTGTTCAATGATTTTTTTGATCTCAGGCAACGGGGAAGCCAAAACAGGGATGCGCGCCTGGATGTAATCAAACAGTTTGTTGGGCAGGCTGTAACGGTAATTGATGTTGGTGTCTTTGTCAAGTGTAAGGCCCAGGTCGGCTGAGCAGGTCAGCTTAAACAATTTATCGTAAGGCTGGCGCGGACGGAAAATCACTTTGTGCCCCAGTTGGTTCCCTTTCACCATATCCTTTAATTTCCCGATCACGTCCCCTCCTCCAACAATCAGCAATACGGCATCATTGATGTATTGCATAGCCAGTACCATTTCTTCCGCTCCGCGGTGCATATTGATTCCCGAACCCTGCAGGATCAGGATAAATTTGTTATCGGGAAGGCCCAGGGAAGCCCTGGTCTGGATTTCCGGTATTTTACGGACCGCCGATACATTTCTTACAACAACCGGTTTAATGCCGTATTCTTTTTCATATAATCCGGCAATGGAATCATTAACAGTGATCACTTTCTTAAGCCGTGGAAATATCCGCTTTTCGATTGATTTCCAAACACCCTGAACTTTTTTCCGGTTGACCAGTTCGGGAACACCGGTAAAGTATTCGTGACTGTCGTAAACCAACGGGATATGTTTCAACCGGCTGATCAGGTAATTGGGCAGCAAAGTGTCCAGATCGTTGGCAACAAGAATACCCGCTTTGTGAAACAAAAGGAAAAAAAAGAGACGTAAATTAAAACATGAATAAAACAGAGGCCCTTTTTCAGCAAACAATTTCATCCTCACTATCCGGTAAGGGCGATCATCCATCGCCGGACTTGAACGTAACCTCCTACCGGTAAGCGTGACCTCAAATCCCAGCGCCGTAAGTGTTTGGCAGGTTTTCTTTACACGTTGGTCCGTTACCAGATCGTTGATAACCGAAACAATGGCTTTTTTTTTCAAGTACTGGTTTCCTGACAGGTTTTTTTAAAAATTAAGAAATCTTATAAAATAATAACTGTCAGAGTACCGAATTATTGCCCCGATTTTTTACCTTTGAAATTATGTTGACCCAACAAAATTATAACCTCAGTCAACTGAATACTTTTGGTGTTGATGCGACCGCCGAAAAACTGGTGGAAGTAGAAACGCTTGATGATCTGTTTGAGTTGTCAGATCATGGTTTATTAAAAGAAAATCCTGTATTATTTCTGGGGCAGGGAAGCAACCTGTTGTTTACCCGTCATTTTCCGGGCCTGGTTATTTTAAACCGTTTGACTGGCAGAAAAGTGTTGGAAGAAGATGATGATTTTGTCTTTTTGAGGGTTTCTGCAGGAGAAAGCTGGCCCGAACTGGTTGATTATACCGTCAGCCGGGGATGGGGAGGATTGGAAAACCTGAGTCTGATACCCGGTAGTGCCGGGGCAGCCCCTGTTCAGAATATAGGGGCTTACGGTGTTGAGATCAAAGATGTGCTCGACTGTGTTGAAGCTTTTGATTTACAGACCGGTGAACTCAAAACATTTAGTATTAAACATTGCAGACTGGGTTATCGTACCAGTATTTTCAAAACCACGTCAAAAGGGCGTTACCTGATCACCAGCATCTTGATTAAGCTGGCTAAAATACCGGTGCTAAACCTGAGCTATAAACCACTGAAGGAATATTTTAACCGTTACCCGTCAGGTACGATCGGCATTTGTGAGGTCAGTGAGGCAGTAAAAGCCATCCGCCGGTCAAAATTACCTGAACCGGCTGAAATAGGTAATGCGGGAAGTTTTTTCAAGAACCCGCTGGTGTCCTCCGGGAAAATAAATCAACTCAAAAGCCAATTTCCCGGAATCCCTTTTTTTACCATGGATAATGATAAATACAAAATAGCTGCCGGTTGGTTGATTGAACAATGCGGTTGGAAAGGCAAAAGGATAGGAGATGCCGGCGTGTATGACAAACAGGCGCTGGTATTGGTTAATTACGGCAAGGCTACCGGAAAACAAATATTTGACCTCTCGCAACAGATTGTGGAAAGTGTCCATGAAAAATTCAGCATAACACTCGAAAGGGAAGTGACCGTGATTTAAATTTTCATTTATTTACTGATCTTTCGCCAACTATTTTTTACCGATTTCAGAAAAACTCCGGGGACATCATTAAAATCGACAGTATCGTTCACCCTGACACCATCAAGGTTGGCGAAACCCTGACCGTTAAATTTTACGGACTTATCGGTAATAACGGTTGTTATTCATTTGACCGGATGGAAAGCCAACAGAAGGGAAATAAGATCGAAGTAACGACTTACGATGAATATACCGAACAGGAAAATTGCCCCTTACTGGTTCTCTATCTTGATGGCGCCGAATTTACAGTCAATAACCTGACTGACGGCGAATGGATCATCAGCGCCATTCAACCATCTGGCCCTCCGTTGGAAGAAAAAGTGATTGTCTTGAATTAAAACGGCATGATCAACAAAATCTCTTTTCCTTTTGCCGTTTTTGATTTATTATCTTTGCAACTTCAATAATAGCGATTGTGGAGATAATAGAAAAACTGAAAGCCATCAAGCAACGATGGGAAGAAATAGGCCGGGAGATGTCTGAACCCACCATAATGGAGGACATGAAACGCTACATCAAGCTTAACAAAAATTACAAAGAGCTGGATCCCATTGTTAAGGCCTATGATGAATATGCCAACATCCTGGTCAACATCGAAAACACCAAAGATATCCTGCATACCGAAAAAGACCAGGAATTCAGGGCGATGGCCAAAGAGGAACTGGAAGAGCTGATTCCGGCAAAAGATAAAATGGAAGAAGAGATCAGGTTGTTGCTCATCCCCAAAGACCCACAGGATTCCAAAAATGCCATCATCGAGATCAGAGCCGGCACAGGTGGTGACGAAGCCAGCATTTTTGCCGGTGACCTGTTCAGGATGTACCAGAAGTTTTGTGAAACCAAAAAATGGAAGTTTGAGGTTGTGGAAATGAATGAAGGTACGGTTGGCGGTTTTAAAGAAGTAGTCGTTGAAGTTAACGGCAATGGGGCTTACGGAATATTAAAATTTGAGTCGGGTGTCCACCGTGTGCAAAGGGTTCCCAAAACCGAGACCCAGGGCAGGGTACACACTTCGGCAGCTTCTGTGGTGGTACTGCCCGAAGCCGATGAGTTCGACATCGAACTGAACGACAAAGACATCAGAAAAGACACCTATTGTTCATCGGGTCCGGGCGGCCAGTCAGTCAATACTACCTATTCGGCTATCCGGCTTACCCACATCCCTACCGGCATAGTGGTTACCTGCCAGGATGAAAAGTCACAGTTGAAAAACCTCGCCAAAGCCATGAAGGTTTTACGGACTCGTTTGTATGAAAGGGAATACAGTAAATACCTCGAAGAAATATCTTCCAAACGCAAAACCATGGTCTCCACCGGTGACCGCTCTGCAAAGATCAGGACTTACAACTGGCCGCAGGGACGTGTAACCGACCACCGCATCAACCTGACCATGTATAACCTGCATCAGATCATTGACGGCGACCTGGAAGAACTGATCGAAAAACT
>CAJVWU010000010.1 GCA_913009755.1 uncultured Bacteroidia bacterium | reverse complement strand
CCGTGTTTTCTCGTTATTGGGCTATTGCAGTAAAAGCATTTTTTTTATTCATAACCTTTGATTTGCTTTAAAGTTATACGCAGAAAGGGTTATAGAGGTTTTAAACAACCATTTTGTCCATTACGCCGATTTTTATGTTAATAAAATAGTTTAAAACCTATAAAATCAGGATTTAATTACTCTTTATTAATTAAGGTGGTTTGGAAGACGAAAGACAGGTCTTTCCTTTTCAATCTTTCAAAGATAAACTTTTTTAATACCAGAATATCTTATTAGCCGTTAAAACAGGCTTAAATGAAATTTTAACCTGTTAACCTAACTTGCAATATTTGAAATCCGTTTTCATGGCTTCCGGATTGATCCTGCCCGGCTGCGTCATTTCCATCCGGATTACCCTGATCGGACGGTCAGGCGGTAACCCGAAAGAGCGTGGGAATTATTATCTATTGCCCGGCTTTTGCTTTGATAAAATCGAAGATCAGGCGAACGCCTACCCCCGTACCACCTGTACTCCGGTAACTATCTTTTTTACTGAGAAATGCAGGCCCTGCTATATCAAGATGAATGAAAGGATAATCGGTAAAATGCTCAAGGAACTTCCCGGCAGTAATGGCACCGGCATCAGCACCACCGATATTTTTCATGTCAGCAATTTCCGATTTCAGGTCTTCTTTGTAATCATCCCAGAGGGGAAATTCAACGATCCGCTCATATACAAAATCCCCCGATTTTTTTAGCAATTCGAAATCGGTATCGGCTTTCGCTTCCATCCCAACCATGGCCTGGCGACCAATGGCCCGCATGGCAGCACCGGTTAACGTGGCCATGTTAATAACCAGTTCGGGGTTATATTGCTTGGCATAACTCAGTGCATCCGCCAATATCATCCGGCCTTCGGCATCGGTGTTGAGCACTTCTACCGTACTGCCGTCATACATGGTAATGACATCCCCCGGCGTATAGGCATTTCCGTCGGGACGGTTATCAGTTGCGGGGATCAGTCCAATTACATAAACCGGCAATTTTGCTTTGGCAACGGCATAAACGGCACCTGCCACGGCAGCACCGCCTGCCATATCGCATTTCATGGTATCCATAGAATTGGTGGGTTTCAAACTTAATCCGCCCGTATCATATACTACCCCTTTTCCAACTAAAACGACCGGTTTTTTATTGACTGACTTTGCTGGTTTCCATTGTATAATGGTAAAAGTGGGCGGGTCAAGGCTTCCCTGGTTTACTGCCAGCAAGCCGCCCATTTTCAACGACTCGATCTTTTTCTTGTTCAATATCTCAACCCTGGCCTTGCTCTCATCACCCAGCTTTTTGATCTCTTCGGCAAATTTGGTGGCATTCAGGTTCATAACCGGTTCGTTCACCATGTCGCGCACATTGTAAACCGATTCAACAATGATGCTTAGTTCAATGATATCCTCATCCGAAATATCGTCCGAATAGATGTTGACTTCCTCCAGTGTATTGGCTTTTTTATTCGCATCCTTTTTATATTTCAGAAACTGATAATTGGCAAGCAACAGGCCTTCGGCAAAAGCAACGGTTTCTTCTTTTAAGGCATTCAAAGGATAAATGACCACCCTTTCCGATTTGGCCTTATTCAGCATGGCCTGAACTTCGGCACCTTGTTTCCGTGCATCTTCCAATCGTTTTGAGCGTATTCCCAGGAATTCACCATAAACAAGATAAATACGGTTTTTGTATCTGTTTATTTCAACCACATTCCGTTTTAAACGGTGCTCTTTTTTAGCATATTCTGTTTCCTGTGCGGAAAGTTTTATCTTTTTTAAATCCTTTCCCCCTTTAACAAGGAAAACGGTATCGGCAGCAGTGGGTTTTCTGAGCGCTTTTCTTATGATGGTATCCATCCCGGTTATTTTTAATGATTAACTGATTTTTTTTAAACAAGCAAATGTATCAAAAGACCAGAATGAAATTATCTTGAATTTTAATATTTTAACAAAAGATATGAAAAGATGGAAATTAACCCGAAAAATGATATGCTGTTTTTGCCTTTGGGATGAACCCATTAAAAAGACTGCCTTATTAAAAACTACCAATAAGGTATCAAGAGACAAGGAATTCTGCCGCTTTATCAATTACCAATTGTGTGGCTCCGGCGTTCGATTTTACATATTGCCCGGCAGCGTGGGCGGCAACGGCATATTTTTCTTTACTGCCAAGCAGGGTTTCAACCGTTTCCATCATTTCTTCCGAATCACGGACTACAAATGCGCCTTTTAATTTGATCAACTCAAGCGCTTCAATGAATTTATGATATTTCGGCCCGAAGATAACCGGCACACCGTATGTCGCTGCTTCCAGGATGTTGTGGATACCGGCACCAAATCCGCCTCCGATATAAGCAATGGTTGCAAACCGGTACAGATGCGACAAAAAGCCGATATTATCAATGATCAGTACCTGCGATTTCAACAGGCTGTCCGTGTCGGTTTCGGAAAACAACAGGGGGTGAAACTGCCTGAATTTAACAGTCAGGTTTTTAATGTTCCCGCTATGTACCTCATGCGGGGCAATAATCAGTTTAAAATTTTTTCCCGGTTTTTCCATCATACCCAACAAAACCTCCTCGTCGGCAGGCCAGGTGCTGCCTGCAACTATCAACGGCAAATCATCCTTAAAGCGGCTGACAAAAGGGATATCCCTGTATTCATCCGCCAACCGCGCAACCCTGTCGAAACGCGTATCTCCACTCACTTCGGCATGGTAAACCCTGATATTATTCAACAAGTCAAGCGAGGTTTGGTTTTGAACGAAAAACCAGGTTACTTTTTGCAACTGCCTGCGGGGCCACTTTCCCCAGGGTTGAAAAAAGTGTTGCGAACCGCGGAAAGCCACCGACACAAAAACAAGCGGGATTTTATTTTTTGACAGTTCGTTGATATAGTTGAACCAAAACTCGTATTTGATAAAAAATGCCATCCTCGGTTTTGTTATCCTGATAAATTTTCTGGCATTCCGACTCGTATCCATGGGCAGATAAAATATGTAATCGGCTCCCTTATAATTTTTCCTGACATCATACCCGGAAGGCGAAAAGAAAGTCAGCAGGATTTTATGGCCGGGATAATATACGCGCAAAGCTTCCATTACGGACCGGCCCTGTTCAAATTCGCCCAGGCTGGCGCAATGAAACCAAAGAAGTTTTTCGTTTTTCGGGATGGCTTCCTTTAAACGGGAAAATAGATGCCGTCGCCCCTTAACCCATTTTTTGGCTTTGGCATTAAAAAAGGCATCAACCCGGATAAGCAGATGATAAACAGATATAAACAGGTTGTATAACAGGCGCATAATCAGTTGTAATAATACTTGTCGGGGGTGCGGCTATATATCGGGATCATCCATCCTATTTTGAATCCGTAAAAAAGGTCAAGATACCGGTTGTTATCCTTTTCTATCTGGTCGAAGATGTAATTGCGTTTACTGCGGGTAAATGCCTGGTAAAACTCAAACCCACCGTAAAAATTCAGGACACGTGTGCGGCCCATAAAAAAATATCCGATAAATTCATTGAAAGCAATCCCCCCCGTCAGGCGGTCATATCCTTTGGCATAATCACCCGAAATTTGCGGGGCAGTCCGGTATTGATTGTCAATTTTCATACGGTGGATAATATAACCCGCACCGCCCATGACCAGTATCCCCGAATTGGGATTAGGGTTCAGCACCCTGAATATTTTTCCAAACCGCACATTGATGCTGTACCCTCTTTCATACAGTGCGTATTGTGCAAAAACACCGTTCCCGTCAATGATGTGCCCCCCACTGGTTTCAACCATACTCATGATGGTATCTGCATTTTTAATATCGTTTCCGAAAATAAAATTTACGTCGGCAGAGAACAGGAAATTTTTTTCTGTTTTGTAAAACAATCCCCCGCCAATGGTTGAATTATTCCCATACCGGTTGGCCAAATCCCCTCCCGGCATTTGAAATGCGTAAGCAAAATAAGGAATGAATGCGGCCACGGTTGTATCCCTTGCATCAAGCTGGGCAAAGGATTGAACCGCGATAAAAACAGCAATCAATAAAACCGAAAATCTTTTTAGCATCACCAGATATTTCAGGCAAAGATAATAATTTGCTCCATGAACAAATGAGTTCATTTTGTTTGAGATTCACACTTCAATTCTCATCAGGACAATAACAGTTTAGTCCTTTTTAACTACTTTTGCCTGCCATAAAACTCAATACGGAAAAAACTAAAGTATGATCAAATATTCCATGGTTGACCTTAGGGGTCAGTACAAAAAAATCAAACCCGAAGTGGATGCAGCCATAAGTGAAGTCCTTGATTCCACTGCTTTTATTAACGGGCCTGCCGTAAAGACCTTCCAGAAAAACCTTGAAGAATATCTCGGAGTAAAACATGTAATTCCCTGCGGAAACGGAACCGATGCCCTGCAGGTAGCCTTAATGGCCCTGGAACTTCAACCCGGCGATGAGGTGATCACCACTTCCTTTACTTTCATTGCAACCGCCGAAGTAATTGCCCTGCTGAAACTCACACCGGTATTGGTGGATGTTGATCCGGACACTTTTAACATTGATCCGAAAGCCATCGAGCATGCCATTACGCCAAAAACAAAAGTAATTATCCCGGTTCATTTGTTCGGACAATGTGCCGATATGCACACCATAAAAGATATTGCCAAAAAGCACAACCTTTATGTTGTGGAAGATACGGCCCAGGCCATTGGCGCAGAATACACCTGTTACAACAGTGGCAACATGAAAAAAGCAGGAACTCTTGGCGACATCGGCTGCACTTCTTTTTTCCCATCTAAAAATCTGGGCTGCTACGGTGATGGTGGGGCTATCTGTACTAACAATGATGACCTGGCTGCCCAAATGCGATCGGTGGTTAACCACGGTATGAAAGTACGCTATTATCATGATTTTGTCGGGATTAATTCACGGCTTGACAGTATCCAGGCGGCAGTACTCAATATTAAACTTAATCATTTGGATGAATATAACCGGGCACGGAAAAAGGCAGCAGCATGCTATAATGAAGCCTTTGCCAATCACCCGAAAATAAAAACTCCGGTTACCGCTTCGTTTTCCAATCACGTATTTCACCAATATACTTTGGTACTGAAAGATATTGACCGGGAAGGATTGATGAAACACCTGGCCGGTAAAGGCATTGCATCGGCAATTTATTACCCGGTGCCATTGCACCTGCAGAAAGCATACCTTGACCCAAGGTACAAAGAAGGTGATTTCCCGGTAACGGAAGCACTCTCAAAATCTGTAATTTCGTTACCAATCCATACTGAATTGACAGAGGAAATTCAAAAGGGAATCACGGAAGCAGTGCTGGAATTTGTGGGGAAGGGATAACATGAAAATAGGGAAACAAATTTTATGATATATAATCCCAAAATACATCATCGTCGTTCAATCCGGTTAAAAGGATCCGATTATTCGAAGGAAGGATTATATTATTAACAACCCGAAAAATCGGGATGATGACAAATTAAATAATTAATCAAGAAAAAAACATGAACACCGAATATTTTGCACACGAAACAGCAGTCATTGATGAAGGTTGTAAAATTGGAAAAGGAACAAAAATCTGGCATTTCTCACACATTATGACGGGAGCTGAACTCGGCGAGAAATGCAATATCGGGCAAAATGTCGTCGTATCACCGGATGTTGTCCTCGGAAAAAATGTAAAAGTGCAGAACAATGTTTCCATTTATACCGGCGTCATCTGTGAAGATGATGTTTTCCTTGGGCCTTCCATGGTTTTTACCAACGTCGTGAACCCGCGTAGTGCCGTTGTACGAAGAGGTGAATATGTTAAAACCATTGTCAGGAAAGGGGTCAGCATCGGAGCCAACGCTACCATTGTTTGCGGGCACGACATTGGTGAATTTGCGTTTATCGGTGCCGGGGCGGTAGTAACCAAAGAGGTTTTACCTTACGCACTGGTGGTTGGCAATCCTGCGCGTCACGCAGGCTGGATGAGCGAATACGGCCACCGGCTTCACTTTGATGAAAGCGGCATTGCCCTCTGTCCCGAGAGTAAAGAAAAATACAGACTGGAAAATAACAGGGTAACTAAACTCGGATAATTATGAAAATACTTGTAACCGGCGGAACCGGATACATTGGATCGCATACCGTAGTTGAACTGCAAACCGCGGGATTTGAAGTGATTATTGTTGACAACCTGTCCAACTCAAAAGCGGAAATTTCCGATGCCATCGGCAAGATAACCGGAACAAAACCCGTTCTGGAAGTATTTGACCTGACAGACAAAGGGAAAACCGCAGATTTTTTCAGAAGGCACAACGATATAAAAGGGATCATCCATTTTGCCGCCAAAAAAGCGGTCGGGGAATCGGTTGAGAAACCCCTGCTTTATTACAGGAATAATCTTGAATCGCTGATAAATGTGCTTGAGGGAATGATCGAAAACAATATCCCGAATTTTGTTTTTTCTTCTTCCTGTACGGTTTACGGACAACCGGACGAATTACCTGTTTCGGAATCGGCACCCATAAAAAAAGCGGAATCACCTTATGGCAACACCAAACAAATTTCTGAAGATATAATTGCCGACACCGTTAAAGTAACAGATTTAAAAGCCATTGCCCTGCGCTATTTTAACCCCATCGGCGCCCATGAAAGTGCGATAATTGGCGAACTGCCACCGGGAATACCTGACAATTTGTTACCCTACATCACACAAACGGCCTTGGGTATCAGGGAAAAACTCCGGGTTTTTGGCGACGATTACAATACACCCGACGGCACGGCCATCCGCGATTACATCCATGTTGTTGACCTGGCAGAAGCCCACGTGGTTGCCATACAGCGGATGATCGAAGGAAAAATAAAAATAGATTTCGAGGTTTTCAACCTGGGAACAGGAAATGGCTATTCGGTTATGGAGGTGATTGAATCTTTTGAAAAAGTCACCGGACTGAAACTCAATTATGAAATTGTGGGTAGAAGAAAAGGGGATGTGGAACAGGTGTGGGCCGATCCTTCTTTTTCCAACAAAGAACTGGGCTGGAAAGCCGGGAAAGGTCTGGATGAAATGGTGGCTTCTGCCTGGAAGTGGGAGAAGGCTTTTCGGGAAGACCCCGCCCTAAAGGACGGGGAAACTGACATAGAATTAATATAATGTAACAAATCAGTTACCCTGCCCTTTAGGGCGGGGACTAAAAAAATACAAACCATGAAAAAACTACTCATCACCGGCGGAGCAGGATTTATCGGATCACACGTTATCCGTTTATACGTAAACAAATATCCTGATTACCACATCTGCAACCTGGATAAACTAACCTATGCAGGCAACCTGGAAAACCTGAAAGATGTAGAAAACAAACCCAATTATACCTTCATCAAAGGGGATATCGTTGACGGCGATTTCATTCAAAGACTATTTGAAGAATATCAGTTCGATGGCGTGATTCATCTGGCAGCCGAGTCGCATGTGGACCGTTCCATTTCCAACCCGATGGAATTCATTATGACCAATATTGTCGGAACGGTCAACCTGCTGAATTCCGCCAAAGACATCTGGAAAGATAATTTCAAGGGTAAACTTTTCTACCATGTTTCTACCGATGAAGTATATGGCTCGCTGGGTGAAACGGGTTTCTTTTACGAAGATACAGCTTATGATCCACATAGTCCCTACTCGGCTTCCAAAGCCAGTTCCGACCATCTGGTGAGGGCTTTTCACGATACGTATGGTCTGCCAATTATTATTTCCAACTGTTCGAACAATTACGGCCCGAACCAGTTTCCCGAGAAGCTGATCCCGTTGTTCATCAACAACATCCGCCATAAAAAGCCTTTGCCCGTTTACGGAAAAGGCGAGAATGTCCGTGACTGGCTGTATGTTGTTGACCATGCCCGTGCCATTGATGCGATCTATCACAACGGACCCACGGGAGAAACCTTTAATATTGGTGGCCACAACGAATGGAAAAACATTGACCTGATCAAAGTGCTTTGCAGGGTAATGGACAAGAAACTTGGCCGCACCGATGGTGAATCCGAAAAGCTCATTACTTACGTCACCGACCGCGCAGGCCACGATCTGCGATATGCTATTGATTCATCAAAACTGCAACGTGAACTGGGTTGGGTCCCTTCCTTACAATTTGAAGAAGGCATCGAAAAAACCGTGGACTGGTACCTGAACAACCAGAAATGGTTAGATAACGTGACCTCCGGTAATTATCAGAAATATTATAATGAGATGTATGGGAACAGGTAAAAACTACCCCACTGTTGATGTTCGCCACAACAATCCTTTTTTGAGTTGATACAGTAAAATGTTATCAATTAGTTTACAATTCCGGCTTCTCAATAATGTAGTAACTTCTTTAGGTGAACGCCATTTTCCGATTGCACAGTAACGATATACATTCCGCGTGGAAGGGAGGAAAGTTGAATGTTGTTATCGCCTTCAGTCAATGACTGTTCAAGAATTAATCTGCCATCCAAAGCAGTAAGTTTCACAAAAGCATTTTTCTCCCTGACTTTTACATTTACATAATCCCCTGCCGGATTGGGTATAATCCTGAACCGGTCATCCGGGTATATTTCAGGTTTACCTGTAATTACCGTATCTCCGGAGATCGTTCCCCCCGAAAGAAAAATACCGGAATCAAAACCGGGTGTGCCAATATCAGCAATGGCAATTTTGACATGATACCACTGTCCGGGCTGTACTTCTGCCAAAGCATCCAGCGCAGTCGTATATCCGTCATAGATCAGGAAATAGAATGCAGTATCTTCCGACTGGCTGTTATCATGCAGGTATTGGCAATTCACACAACTGTCAGGTTTTCCGGTACAGGTTACGCCGCCTTCCCCAAAATTAACGGTACCGGCATTAACAGGATCGCCACTTCCGGGGATTGTACCCATATTGATGGCATTGTTCGTAAACTCCCCGTCAATACCCGGACCTGACAAAAAAATACCAAAAACATCATTGTTCGCCGAATTGACAAGTTCATGATATTCTTCAGACGCAAAGACATAATTCAACTTAACAGAATCGGTTGAAGGCCGGAAATCAAATTCTACTATTACTGCATCATTGATTGACATTTCAGCCATTGTGGCCAAATCAGGATCAGATCCTCCGGAGGTATTCGAACTGGCATTGGCCCCACTGCAAGTATTGGCATTATCCAAACTGCCGGAAAAACCGGTGGAAAGGGCAATCCCTTCCGCATTGTCGAAACCGAACAGCCCGCCTTCCGAATAATATCCCACTGCTTTCGGGTCGCCTGTAAAAGAAATGTTCTGTTTAAACGCATCATCCACGTTATACAACAGCACCGTATCAATCAGGGCAATGACTTCTTCTTCTGACTGACACTGCACAATATTAAAATTATTTTGTGCACGTCCGGTTGACGGAAAGAAAAGAATCCATAGAAGGACATTTGTCAATAAAATTTTTAAAAATAATAATCGCTTTTTCACTGTTTTGGTATTTTGGTTAAGGTATATTGTAAATTAAGACAAAAGAAACCGGTATAATGATGCATTTAAAAATAAGAAATATTTTGTTTACCTGTTGAATTATTAAAAATTTATTCCGTTCTTTGCACTCCCAAAATTTGAAGCAAGACTAAAAAGATAAAAGCGATGTCAAGAGTTTGTCAGATAACAGGAAAGAAAGTGATCAGCGGAAACAATGTTTCACACTCACATATTAAAACACGTAGAAAATTCCATCCGAATCTTCATACCAAACGGTTTTATATTCCGGAAGAAGACCGCTGGGTAACCTTAATGGTCAGTGCGTCAGGCATCAGGACAATCAATAAAAAAGGTATTTATCAGGCATTGAAAGATGCCACCGAAAAAGGATATTATAAGGCCTGAGCAAAAATATTTTGTTAAAAAAGAAAAAAATAGCTGCCTTTTTAAGGCAGCTATTTTTTTGTGTTCATATCCGGATTTATTCCTGATCGATCTCAATATTCGGATCCCAGAATTTCTCTTTAAAATTGATGATCTGATCGCCTTCGATAAGCAGCCCTTCGCTTTTCAACAGTTCCTTCATCATATCATTTCCGCTGAAATGCCGTTTTCCGGTAAGCAGGCCATTCCGGTTGACCACCCGGTGGGCAGGAATATTTTCGGTAGAATTTTTGGTGCTGTTCAAGGCCCATCCAACCATCCTTGCAGAGCCCTTGCTGCCCAGGAACTGGGCAATAGCACCGTAAGAGGTTACCCTTCCGTAAGGTATCCGGTTGACTATATCATAAACACGTTGAAAGAATCCCTTTTCCATGATCATCAACAGGTTGGGTTATCGCCGGCCAAGTCTGAATTCGAGGTATTTTATTTTTGTACCGTATTCAAGCCATTTTTGTTCATAAAAGGTTTTTATTTCAGTAGCATCGTTGTGTATCCCCGATCCATAAATATCATAGTCGGCAGACAAAAGTTCATGCCTGAAATCCCTGATGACATCCTGTGTATATTCAAAAAAAAGGATATTGTCGGTCTTTAAACGGATGATGCCACCTGGCTTTAAAAACCGGGCATAGCTGTTTAAAAAATGCGGGGAAGTGAGCCTTTTACGGGCTTTGAATTCACGGGGGTGAGGGTCAGGAAATGTAATCCATATTTCTGAAATTTCATTTTTCCCGAAAAAATATTCAATCAAATTGATACGGGCCCGGATGAAAGCTACATTTTTTAGCCCTTCTTCGTGTGTTGTCTTCAACCCCCGCCACAAACGTGCCCCTTTTACATCAACGCCGATAAAATTTTTATCGGGATATTTCCGGGCAAGCCCGACGGCATACTCCCCTTTTCCACAAGCCAGTTCAAGGATAATATCGTTTTTGTTGTTAAAAAAATCTCTGTGCCATCTACCCTTCATCTCAAAACCCTCCACGATTTCCTCATATCGGGGTTGAAACAGATTGTCGAAAGTCATATTTTCGGCAAAACGAATTAGTTTTTTCTTTCTGCCCACACTTAAAAAATTATTGATTCGGTTTCCGGAGGATCCAGGCATCGCCATTATTCTCACTACGGACGGCAACCAGTTTTTTACTTGCTGCCGACAGGCCTTCAACGGTCATATAGGCTACACGGTACATACCGCTTTTACTGGTTCCGGCCATCACAGCATCAAATCCGTGCCTCTTCAGGTTTTCGACGAGGCGGACTGCATTTTCTTTTTCGGAAAAAGAACCGGCAATGATGTAATAATATTTTGCAGTTGGTTTGACGACAGTTACATTTTTCGTGTGATCAGCTACAGTTGTTGTATGTGGTCTGCCGGCAGGTATCGTTTCTTTTGTTGATGTATTTCCGGTTCCCGCTAAAACAGGTTTCTTTTGCGTATCTGATCCGGTTTCGGTGGTTGCGGGTTCGTTCTTTTCCATGATTTTACCGGGCTCTTTCTTTATTGCTTTTTTTGTAACCGGGCGATCAGGTAAATCCATTGTAACCGGTCCGGTTTCGCCCTGATGGCTGCCGGAAATGATGAACTGAAGGAAGGAAGCCTGGTTTTCCCAGTAAGCACTTATCTGATTGTGGTTCATTAGCCCCCACCCCAAAAACAATAACAGGACAGATGCAGAAATAACAGCAATTATTCCGGCATTCCGTTTTTTTTCCGCTTCCTTCTCCCCTTTCCTGTCTGCCGGTTTCGACAGGTCTTCCCGGTGAGGGAAAATCATCCCTTTTAGTTTTTCTTTATCGGTTGCCCTTTTGATCACCGGTGAAACAAAATCGCTCATTCCAAATGCCTCGGGGTGATAATTCACATTTGTGTCCTGTTCAAAAACAAGGTGCTGATTGTTGTCAAAGTGCAACATGCCGATATTTTCGAAAACCACCACGCGGTTATTTTGCAGGTCTTCATGACAATTTTCCACAAACTGATCTACTTTTTCTCCGGCTTGTTTGAAGGTGAGGTTTTCGGCTTTGGCAATATGATTGACGAGCAACCCGTCGTTGTCTTTCAGGTATTTATTGAACATCAGTTTCCTGAACGGCGGGTTAAAATTATGGTTGATGCTGTTAATGGCTGCCGGACGGTCGCTGGCAATAAATCCCCCCAAACCGGGCAAGACAACACATTCAAAATCATACAGAAGTTCCGAGATATATTGGTCTATTCGCATCTTATAACGATCATGATTTCCTTAACCTGCTAAAGTAAATAATCTTGTGTTTGAAATCAACTATTGTTATTAAATTTTGATAAATCATCGGGTGTGTCAACAGCAATGCTCTCCCTGTCGGTTATTTCCACTTTCACCGGATAATCGTTTTCGAGCCATCGCAATTGTTCAAGTTTTTCAGATTTTTCAAGGGGTGCAGGTGGCAGGTCAACCAGTTTTTTTAAGATTTCCCTCCGGTAGCCATAGATTCCGATGTGTTTATAAAACCTGTTTTTTACCCCCCATTCTTCCTGCGGTATATCCCTCAGAAACGGTATGGGCTGTCGGCTGAAGTAAAGGGCATTCCGGTTGTTATCGAAAACCGCTTTGACTATATTGGGGTTGAACAAATCATCCTTTCCGGTAATTTTTTTAACCAGCGTTCCGATTTGGGCGGTGGGATCGTCAAAAATGCCAGCCACTTTATCAATCTGCAACGGGTCAATATAGGGCTCATCACCCTGGATGTTGATCACTACATCAAACTGAAGATGCTGTCCGGTGGTTTCCAATATTTCGACAACTTCGGCACAACGCGAAGTTCCGTTTTGATGGCTCACAAAAGTCATAACCACCTGGCCACCGAAATCTTTCACGTGGTCATAAATCCTGGCATCGTCAGTGGCAACAACCACTTTATCAATTGTTGCTGCTTTTTCGGCTTGTTCGTAAACCCGCCGGATCATCGTTTTACCGTTGATCAATGCCAACGGCTTTCCCGGGAAACGGGCAGAAGAAAAACGCGCCGGGATGATGCCGAGGATTTTCATCTGGTGAGGTTTGATTAATGGTTCGATGGTTTCACTGTTCGATGGTTTCACTGTTCGATGGTTTCACTGTTCGATGATGCGATTGCTCAACGGTTCTTTGTTTGCCTGACCTTCCCCATCAACCACTTAAAAAAGCCCGTGAATTTCAGCATTAACTTTTTCGATCACCACACTGAGGTCTTCCGCATTTTCAAACTCCGTATTATCAGCATTGATGATCAACAGTTTCCCCGATTTATAGGTTTCGATCCATGCTTCATATCTGTTGTTAAGCAGTTTGAGGTAATCAAGACGGATGGATTCTTCATATTCCCTTCCTCTTTTTTGAATTTGTTCAACCAATGTGGATACGGAAGCCCGCAGATATATAAGCAAATCCGGTGGCTGAAGAAAGGAACTCATCAATTCGAACAAGGAGGAATAATTTTCAAAATCACGGGTTGACATCAGGTTCATGGCATGCAGGTTGGGTGCAAAGATGTAAGCATCTTCATAAATGGTTCTGTCCTGAATAACTTTTTTACCACTTTTCCTGATTTCGACCACCTGCCGGAACCGGGAATTTAAAAAGTAAATCTGAAGGTTAAACGACCACCGTTGCATATCTTCATAAAAACTATGCAAATAAGGATTGTTTTCCACATCTTCAAAATGGGCTTTCCAGCCAAAATTTTTGGCCAGCAGCCTGGTCAGGGTGGTTTTTCCTGAGCCGATATTTCCTGCAACTGCTATATGCATTGTAAACTATTTTTTGACGAATTTAAAGTTTTTTATCCATTAAATAAGGCCGGTAAAACAAAATCACACAATTTTTTAAACTTTTATTGATGATTCGCCAATCATTTCCAGAATTTCCTCCACATATTCCCGGTCGTTTGACAGACGGGGCACTTTGTTTTGACCGCCAAGTTTATTGCGTTTTTTCATCCATTGATAAAATGTTCCGTGCGGAACGAATCTCAACAAGGGTGGTTTTAAGACCAAATTCTGATACCGCTTGGCATCATAATCCGAGTTTAACGATTTCAGGCCGTTGTCGAATATTTCCCTGAATAAGTCTTCATCATTGGGCTCTTGCTCAAATTCAATGATCCATTGGTGGTAGATGTTATTTTCACTGAAAAGCGGGGCGGCTGTGAATTCCCTGATTACGGCACCGGTTTTGGCACAGGCAATCACCATCGCTTTTTCGGCATTGTCCACAACCAGTTCCTCACCAACCACATTAATATAATTCATCGTACGGCCCGTTATTCTTATTCTGTGAGGGGATGTGGAAGTAAACATAACGGTATCACCGATCAGGTAACGCCACAAACCCGCGTTGGTACTAATCACCATGGCATAATTTACACCCGGTTCAACTTCTGACAAAGGAACCGTATCGGGATTTTCCAAACCGACCTGGGCAATTGGCACAAATTCATAATAAATACCATAATCAAGCATCAACAGGAGGTCATCATTTTCTTTCTGATCCTGAATCCCGAAAAATCCTTCGGATGCATTATAGGTGTTCATGTAAAATATCTCTCCGGGTGGAATAATTGAATTATATTGTTCGCGATAGGGTTCAAATTTTACACCCCCATGAAAGAACACTTCCAAATTGGGCCATACCTCTTTAAGGTTTTCTTTTTTGGCTTTTTTCAGGATTTTTTTTAGCAAAACAAGCATCCACGACGGAACACCTGAAATGCTTCTGACATCATGTTCGAGTGTGGATTCGGCCATCAGTTCCAGTTTGTTCTCCCATTCATCCATCAGGGCTATTTCCAGCGAGGGGGTACGTTTGAACTGGGCCCAGAAAGGGAGATTGGTCATCAGGATGGCCGACAGGTCGCCTTCATAATAAGAGGTATTGCTGACTTCATTGAAAACACCACTTCCGCCCATCACAAGGTTTTTGCCCTCGAACATACCCGATTCAGGGTTTAAGTTAAAATAAATGGAAAGCATGTCTTTTCCCCCTTTGTAATGGCATTCTTCTATTGATGACTGGCTCATGGGTATAAATTTGCTTCTGCCTGCCGTTGTCCCCGAGGATTTGGCAAACCATTTTACCTCTTCAGACCAAAGCACGTTTTGTTCCCCGGCCCGCAACCTGTCAATATAGGGTTTTAATTGTTCGTAAGTGCTCACCGGCACCCTCCGGCTAAATTCACGTGTTGATTTAATGTTCTTGTAATCATACTTTTTGCCCCACTCCGTATCTTTTGCCGTGAATATGAGTTTCCTGAACCACTCTTCCTGAACATCATAGGGATACTTCATAAAGAGTTCAATTTGATGTATCCTCTTTTTGATCAGCCAGTGGAGTACAGAGTTAATCAGCGCCATTTGATAAATATAAAGGTTAATCCCGGTTCAAAATTAATAAAAAGATGGATGAAAATACTACCTTTGGTTTTATGATTTGCTTTCCCAATGCAAAAATAAACCTCGGACTGCATGTTTTGGAAAAAAGAAGGGACGGATATCACAACATCGAGACCCTGATTTATCCCCTTCCTTTTTATGACGTTTTGGAAATACTTCGGGCAAAAGAATACAGAATAACCGTACACGGTGAAATGATTCCTGAAAATGAGAACCTGATCACCAATGCCTGGCAGGTCATTAAAAAACAATATAATATTCCTGCTGTTGCCGTTCATCTTTTGAAGAATATTCCCATTGGGGCAGGCCTTGGTGGCGGTTCATCCGATGCTGCCGGTTTCATCATGGCGTTGAATAAAGAATTTTCATTGGGCTTGTCGCCCGTTGAAATGGAAAAAACAGCTTTCAGGACGGGTAGCGACAGCTCTTTTTTTATTGGAAACCGGCCGGCGATTGTATCAGGCAGGGGAGAAAAAACTGACCCCCTTGATTTTTCATTAAAGGGAAAATATATTGTTCTTGTTTTACCAGATATCAGTATATCAACACTGGGCGCTTATGCCGGTATAAAACCTTTTAAAGCGCATAAACCGTTGAGGGAAACAATCCTCAACCCTGTTGAAAGCTGGAAGGATGAACTGATCAATGATTTTGAAAAAACCATATTTATCAACTATCCTGAACTGGAAAAAATAAAAAAAATCTTGTATGACGCCGGTGCGGATTATGCTTCCCTGTCCGGTAGCGGCTCGGCTGTTTTTGGGATTTTCAATTTTCAAATCCATAATTTGAAACTGAACTCTCGCTGGAAGATATTCCCAATCCGGTAACCTAGGGATGGATTTGGAGGAAACCTCACTCAATGAAGACCTTAAATATTTAAAAAAGAATAAAGTTTTTAACTATTTTCGGGCTTGTTTAATCAACACTTATTTTTTAAATTTGATCTTACAATGAATAAAATTACCGTAATCACAGGGGCAACATCAGGAATAGGGAATGCCTGCGCAGAAATATTTGCTCAAAACCAACATGACCTGATCATCACCGGACGAAGGGCGGACAGACTGGAAAAAATATCGGCGGAACTCAAATCGGAATATGGTGTTCAGGTGCTTCTCTTTGCTTTCGACATCCGGAAAAGGCAGGAAGTTGATTATTTCATAAATAGCTTGCCCGAAGCATGGAAAGACATCAAAATCCTGATCAACAATGCCGGGCTTGCCGCCGGTTTCGACCCCATTCAGGAAGGCAACATTGACGACTGGGAACAGATGATAGACACCAACATCAAGGGGTTGCTGTATATGACCCGGGCTGTTTCGCCCCTGATGATCGAAAAACGTGAAGGGCACATCATTAACATTGGCAGCATTGCCGGCCGGGAAGTGTATGCCAACGGTAATGTTTACTGTGCAACCAAGCATGCCGTGGATGCCCTGTCAAAAGGCATGCGCATTGACCTGCTGCCTTACGGGATAAAAGTTACGCAAATTGCGCCTGGGGCTGTGGAAACCGGGTTTTCAATTGTCAGGCTGAAAGGTGATCTTGAAAAAGCTGCAAAAGTGTATCAGGGTTACAAACCCCTCAAAGGGAAAGATATTGCCGAAGCCGCTTATTATGTAACTACACTACCGGCACATGTCAATATCAACGACCTTTTAATTGTGCCCACTGCCCAGGCAAATGCCACGACAGTGTTTAAAAAGAAGGTCTGATATTCAATGTATAATTTTAAATATCAATTCCTTCAGTTCCCCATAACCGGTGGCATCATTGCTTCCAACGCCTTTGCTTTTCAGGTCAAGAATACGGATCTGTGAGATGATTGACGCAATCTTCTGTGGTGAAAATATATTGGCCGCACTTTTGAAATCATTCACAAAAAAGGGGTTAACACCTAGTTCGGCAGCAATTTCATTGCGTTTACGGTTGCCCATGTAATGGTAAAGAAATATTTTCATAAAATAATTATGCAGCATGACCGAGATCATTTGCAAAGGGTGTTCTTTAGGATTGGCCTCAAAATAGTTAACAATCCGGTGGGCCTTTAGTGCATTGCGTTGCCTGAGTGCCTTTTGAAGTTCAAAAACATTAAAATCCTTGCTGATGCCAATGTTTTTCTCAATCACTTCTCCGGTAATCTCAGAACTCTCATCCAGGTTAATGGCCAGCTTGGTCAGTTCGTTGTTGATCTTGCCCAGATCATTACCCAGATGTTCGGAAAGCAGCTCAGTTGCAACCGGGTTAATGCTGAACCCCATCTCTTTCACACTCTTTTCAATCCATTTGGGTATTTCATAATCCCTGAATTTTACCGACTCGAAAAGGACAACATCTTTGCGTTTGGAAAGATTTTTATAAAAAGATTTTCGTTTGTCCAGCTTTTTGTATTTGTAGCCGATCACAAGAATAGTGGATTCAAGCGGTGCATTAAAATAAATTTCCAACTCCTCAAGATTTTTGATATACTGGGCTTCTTTAACGATCACCACCTGGTAATTGCCCATCATGGGAAAACGCCTGGCCAGGTCAATGATATCCCTGGGTGAAACATCCCGGCCATAAACTACCATCTGGTTAAATTCCTTTTCGGCATTATCAAGGATATTCTGTTCAATATAATTAACCAGCACATCAATAAAATAGGGCTCTTCACCGTAGAAAAGATAAACCGGGGAATAAATTTTATTTTCCAAATCTTTTATAATCTCTTCAAAGCCCATCAGGATTAAAATCTTAGGTGTTTAACAGTCAGCCCCTGGTTAATTAGCTGTTTGAGCGATTCGATGCCAATCCGGATATGATCATCAACAAATTGCCGATTTACTTTTTCATCACTTTCCTGAGTTTTGACGCCTTCCGGTATCATGGGCTGGTCGGAAACCAGCAAAAGAGCGCCTGTGGGTATTTCGTTGGCAAACCCGACAATGAAAATGGTAGCTGTTTCCATATCAATGGCCATACTTCTTGTTTTCCTTAAATACCGTTTGAACTTATCGTCATGTTCCCAAACCCTGCGGTTGGTTGTATAAACTGTTCCTGTCCAGTAATCTTTTTTAAAGTCCCGGATGGTTGTCGAGATGGCCTTTTGCAAGCTAAAAGCAGGCAGGGCCGGTACTTCGGGAGGCAGATAATCGCCGGAAGTTCCTTCCCCGCGGATAGCAGCAATGGGCAAAATAAGGTCACCCACTTCATTCTTCTTTTTCAGGCCTCCGCATTTTCCCAAAAACAATACCGCATTAGGATGGATGCTGCTCAGCAAATCCATCACTGTTGCCGCATTGGCACTTCCGATACCAAACATGATCATGGTTATGTCTCCGGCTGTGGCTGCAGGCATGGGGACATTTTTATCTGAAATTGTAACGCCGTTCCACTCCGCAAACAAATCCAGATAGTGGTTGAAATTAGTAAGTAAAATATATTTTCCGAAATCTTCAAGCGGCATGCCCGTATATCGGGGCAACCAGTTAACTACAATTTCATGTTTGTTTTTCATTATTTTTTGTTTGCAGGCAAAGTTACCTAATTTAATGCTAAATTTATCATTTTTTGAAGTAAGCCATGAG
The DNA here is from genome assembly GCA_913009755.1 of uncultured Bacteroidia bacterium. Lineage (GTDB taxonomy): Bacteria > Bacteroidota > Bacteroidia > Bacteroidales > F082 > JAADID01. The sequence continues at coordinate 42,905 of CAJVWU010000010.1, read as the reverse complement.
ACTTAATATTCCCGGATATCCTGTAAAAACAAGGCAGCGTGCCGATGACAAACCGGAAATATTTGATGACTTCCGTAAAAAATTCGTTGCACTCACCCCGGAAGAATGGGTGAGACAGCATTTTTTACATTTTCTTGTCAACGAAAAGGGATATCCTCCGGGATTGATCGTGATAGAAAAAGGTTTAAAACTTAACCGAATGCAAAAAAGGTTTGATGCGGTAGTTTATTCAAACAGCGGCAAACCGGTTATGCTGTTGGAATTTAAATCGCCCGATGTAAAACCTGAACAAAAGGTTTTTGACCAGATAGCCGCTTATAACCTGAAAATGAAAGTTGATTATCTGTTGGTGAGTAACGGGATACAGCATTTTTGTTGTAAAATAAATCATGCATCAAAACAATATCATTTCCTGGATGAGATACCTGATTATCCAGATATAACAACCCTTACATAACATTTTTCTACCCAAACAACGACAACGGAATTTGACAACCTCATTTTCCGCCGGTATTTTTATCGGGAAATAAAACCGGTTGAGTTAAAAAAATTATAAATTTGCTTCTAAAATTCAGAAGACATGAAAAAAGTACTTCTCCAACTCGCTTTATTGATCGTTATTATCATTTTAGGGTACATGATTTATAACACCATCCAGGCTCCGGTACGGTTTAAAAAAGAGAAACAACGAAGGGAACTGGTTGTTATTAATAAATTGAAAAGCATCCGAACATCACAGTTGATTTACAAACGTATGCGTGGCAGTTTTGCCGGTAATTTTGACACACTTGAAAGTTTTTTAGCCACTGCTGAAATACCGGTTGTAAAAATAATACCCGACCCTGCGGATACAACATTTACAAAAACCATTAACGATACCGTTGGTTACATCCGGGTTGAAGATACTTTATTCAAACATCAGCCTTTCACGTTGAAAGAACTCGCCATTATTCCTTTTTCCGGAGGTGAAAAATTTCAAATGGCAGCCGATACCATTCAACGCGGTGGTGTGCTGGTTCATGTTTTCCAGGTCCTGGCACCCTACAGCGCTTATCTCAAAGGCATGGATAAACAAAGGATAATCAACCTACAAGCCGAACGTGAAAATACGGACAGATACCCCGGCCTGAAACTGGGCTCATTAACTGAAGCTTCAACCGACGGCAACTGGGAGTAAATCATTCCGGATGTCTCCTTACAAGATCAAACATACGGGGTTCTACGACAAATCTTTTCAGGAAACCGATACTGAGAATTATATCCTTACTGTAAGTATAGGTTCCCGGTCTGTAGTCTTTAACCTGTACGATCCTGAAAACAGAAAATTTATCGGCTTCGAAACTTTTTCTTCCGATGAATTGGAGAAAACGAGCACCATCGCAGGCCAACTGGATTTTCTCCTGAAAAAACGTCCCTGGCTTAATTCCTCATTTTACCACATCAATCTGATATTCAACAACGACCTGAGCACCCTGATCCCCCAGCCCCTTTTTGATGAAAAGGAAAAAGCCGCCTACCTCAGGTTTAACCAGCCCGGACAAAAAAACAACAGCGTTGAATGCAACATCATGAAAAACATGCAACTGGCCAATGTTTATTTTATGCCCGTCCGGGTAATAAATAAAGCCATTGAAATATGGCCCGAAGTAAAATTTTACCATTACTCGTCGGTGCTTATCGAAAGCCTGGGCATCAATTTTAAAAACAAAACTGAGAATCAGACCCTGTTTGTCAACCTCAGGGACGAGGTTTTTGATGTGGTGAACTTCAAAGAAGGCAAGCTTAATTTCTATAATTCATTCCGGTTTAAAGCCGTGGAAGATTTTATCTATTTCATGCTGGCAGCTATAGAACAACTTCAACTCAACCCTGAAGAAGCCAGGATCGTGTTATCGGGCAATATGGATAAAAGCGATGAGAAATATGAAATGGTTTACCGATATATCAGGCATTTTGAGTTTATTGAACGTAATGAAACCTTTCATTATTCTTATGTAATGGAAGAGCTGAATTTTGCAAAATATTACGTTGAATTTAACGTCATCCTATGCGAATAATCGGGGGAAAATACAAACGGCGACTGATCAGGCCACCCAAAAACCTGCCCGTCAGGCCAACAACCGACCTGGCCAAAGAAAGCCTTTTCAACATCTTACAGCACAAAATTGATTTTACAGGTAAATCGGCCCTTGATCTTTTTTCGGGTACGGGTTCCATTGCCTACGAGTTTGCTTCAAGAAGATGTGACCCGGTCTATGCCGTTGAGCGCGATTCGGGATGTGTACGTTTTATCAAACAAACGGCTACCCATTTCGGTATGGAGCAACTGAAAACGGTACACTCCGAGGTGTTCCGGTTTTTAAATCCGCGCACCCCCCGTTTTGACATCATTTTTGCCGACCCGCCTTATCAGATGAAAAATCTGGAAGAAATCCCACTGCTGATCTTCAAATATAATTTGCTGTTGCCCGGCGGGCTGTTGATTATCGAACATCCGAAAGAGATTGATTTTTCCATTCAGGAACATTTTGTTGAACACCGTAAATACGGCCACGTTAATTTCAGTTTTTTTCAGAATACGGATTAGGCTCAGCCCGGTATTCATTCAACATTCAATATCCTTTGTTAACCCGGCGGGAGTCTGTCCGCATAATAATACACACATCCTGGCTTTTGAACACAGACCGACAGGACCACCCACCGGGTTAAAATGCCATGACCTGCTGAGTGGCCTCGCACTCAGCGGGTCGAAATTGAAAAAGAAAAAAAGCTGCCTGGTTGTCAGGCAGCTTTTTATTTTTTCAATACGATGTTTTAATTAATACTCATCTTCGTTGAAGAAAAAATCTTCTTTAGTAGGATAATCAGGCCATAAATCCTCAATACGATCATAGGTCTCACCTTCGTCTTCAATCTCTTTGAGGTTTTCAATTACTTCAGCCGGCGCACCCGTTCTGATACACCACTCAATCAACTCATCCTTGGTTGCCGGCCAGGGTGCATCTTCAAGTTTTGAAGCCAACTCTAATGTCCAATACATTGCTCAGCCTTTTGGTTTTAATTTTTTGCAAAAATAATTTTTTGAATGAATAAAACAAGAAAAAAGTTTTTTCTGTTTAATCCCTTTAATATCAAGGGTTCCAAGGCGTTTCTTCCACATTCAGGTCTTTTGAAAGCTTCCGGGAAAGGACAAAAAGATAGTCGGATAAGCGGTTAAGATATTTTATGTTTAACAAATCAACATGAAAATTTTCCGCCGTTTTGATCGTTAACCGTTCGGCCCGCCGGCAAACCGTTCGCGCAAGATGACAATAAGAAACCACCGGATGCCCTCCGGGCAGGATAAATGAACTGAGTTGAGCCAGGTTTTTTTCCATTTCATCAATTTCATGTTCAAGCTTCTCAATAACCCTGATTGTAATCCGGGGCAATTTCATTTTATCCGATCCCGGGCCTTTGGCCAATTGTGATTCCAGTGTAAACAAGTTGTTCTGGATTTCGAGCAATATTGTTTTTACCGGTTTTTTAATATCCTGATCACATATCAGGCCTATCCAGCTATTCAGTTCATCCACCGTCCCATAAGCTTCAATGCGATCATCATACTTGGGGACCCGGTCACCACCAATCAGCGAGGTGAAACCTTTATCACCTGTTTTTGTATAGATTTTAAACTCTTTTGCCATCTGGAATTTTGAGTTTTGATTTTGAAGTTTTGTGTCTTGTTTCTAATGTCTTGGCTCTTGATTCTTGATTCTTGATTCTTGGTTCTTAGCTCTTGATCTCTAATATCATATTTCTAACACCAAACCTGTTTCTGAGGGGGATTTCTCCTCACTGCGTTCGTACTAATGACAACCTACTAATGACAACCTTTTCCCTACCCGCCCGTTGCTGCCGACACACAGGCAAACGTTTTCGACTTTGCGGGTCACGACTCTTCCTCCACAAACTGATAATCCTTAACTGTTTTTATATTTTCGTTTTTGGTATCGGAAGCGATTTTACCATCCATCAGCCTGATAATCCGGTGTGCATGCTGTGCGATATCCTCTTCGTGTGTAACCACAATAATGGTGTTCCCCTCTTTGTGAATTTGCTCGAGAAGTCCCAGAATTTCGATTGAAGTTTTAGAATCGAGGTTACCGGTGGGCTCGTCAGCCAGCACAATGGAAGGGTTGTTGACCAGTGCCCTTGCAATGGCCACCCTCTGCCGTTGTCCGCCGGATAACTCATTTGGCTTATGTGTTATACGATCAGCGAGTTGAACCTGTTTTAATGTTTCTTCTGCCATTTTCATTCGCTTACGTTTGGGAATGCCGGCATAAATTAACGGAAGCATCACGTTTTCAAGGGCTGTTGACCTTTGCAGCAGGTTAAATGTCTGAAAGATAAACCCGATTTCTTTATTTCGGATATCGGCCAGGTCGTTATCGGTCAGTTTGCTCACATCCAACCCGTTTAAAAAGTAATTACCGGATGTGGGTGTGTCCAGACATCCCAATACGTTCATCATGGTTGACTTTCCCGAGCCGGAAGGGCCCATCAATGCGACAAACTCGTTTCTGTTTATGCTGACGGAAACTTCAACCAGGGCTTTCACCGTAACTTTGCCCACCTGATAAAACCGGGATATATTTTCAAACCGAATAATTTCTTCACTCATAGGATAAGTGTATTAAATTTTCAAAAGTAATAAAATGCCTGGCAGTTAACGACAAATTAACTACATTACTAATACAAAATAAAATTTTGTTTTGCAACCCCTTTCCTGAAAAACACAAGCCCTATCCAGTACAAATCAATGGTCAGGCTCACCCTTTTGTCTTTTTTTATCTTTTCCCAGGCTTTGTACATCCCCCGTGACCAATGGATGTCGTCAAACATAAAAACACTGTCTTCGTGTACACATTTCATGCATTTATTAAAATATTCAAGCGTGGGTTTTTTCCGGTGATTGCCGTCGAAAAAGACCATGTCAAGCTTTTGTGTATTTTTTATTACCTCGTCCAGAATGGCGCCAAACTCGCCCACTTCCACTTCAATGCCGAGGTTGTGCTTTTTAAAAGTTTCATTGGCAATGGTTGTCAGCCCCATGCTCCCCTCCATGGTTATCATTTTTGCCGGCGGATAACCCTTTGAAAGATAGGTAGTACTTACCCCGACCGAAGTACCAAACTCCAGGATGGTTTCGGGTTTAAAATACCGGGCCAGCCGGAACAACAATTCAAGCTGCTTTTTTGAGTGGCCTGACTGTCTGACAATATCCCCTACCCTCTTTACCCGGATCAGATAATCTTTGTTACCTGCCCCTGTTCCAAAATCCATGATCTCCACTTTATCGGACCGCTGAATAAATTTCTTCCGTAAACGGTTCAGTTCACGATATTCCTTGTATCGTTTTTTATCTTTAAAAACTTTGTCAACCAGTTCGTAAACAAAAGGGGAATGAACATGATAACGTGTTTTCCTTTTTCTCAGATAATTCAGATAAGCAGTAATCTGCCAGATCCTTGTCATTTTCTTAAGCTTTTAATTGTAAGCTACTTTATTAATATAAAAAACAGTCCGTATATTTTGTTCGTCAAGTGAACGGTTCTTTAACTTTTGATATCCGTAAATCAGAAAATACTGATCGTACCAATGAAGTATATGATTATAGTTATCTTCAGTAACACGATCGTTATTAATTTTTGTTTCAATGGGTGTATCTGCAGTACCGATGTCAACAGGGCCTTCAATGGTTTTTAAAAATATTTTTCCATTGTTGACGTAAGCCATATTAACAAAGTTATCATCATTAAAAACAATGCTGTTCCTCGACAATGAATAGGAGATCAAATTCCTGACGGGGAAATCATTATTCCATATCAGGTCACCGTCTTCTGACAAACCCACCACAACCACATCATAATAATCATATCCCACAAACAATCTATACGAATAAGGGACAGGCCTTCCATAATAATCATAATCCATGCGGGTTTCGGTCTGATAGTAAGGTTTATAGGCTTCAACGGAAAAAATATACTGATCGTTCAATTTAAAAACCTGCGGATCAAGAAAATGAAAATATCCTGAAACCTTTCTGGGGGAGTCGGGTGTTTGAGCCGTTTTCCTGTATTCCGGTTTTCCGCTGCCCAGCGTACCCGGAATATTGTTGAGGGTCATAAAATCATAAAATTTTAATGACTTTTGCCGGCCGTTTTCAAATTCAAGAAAAAACATGCCCACCGAATAAGCTTCGTCTTTTTCATTATCACCGAGGGTTTTTAAAGAAGGCGCATGCCCGGTGTAAATATCATAAATGCCAAAAACCTTTAAATTCCGGTTGTTGACAGGAACAAAAGCAAAGCTGCTGAGCACTTTCAGGGGTTCGTTGTTTTCAACCTGCATAACTTTATCTGCTTTGCCTTCTTTAGTCAACGAAATAATCTCATCGGTTAAATACCGGTTATCTTTTATGGTCTTCAGGGCCACATAAAATCTTTTCCATTTTGTGTCGGCATAAAGCCGGATGAATTGATTGTCGTTGCCTTCTTCGATGTGTACGGGATTAACATCCCCGGTTAACAGGTCAATAAAAACCAGGTCGGTCGCCTGGCCCCTCAGGTTGAGGGCAAGGCATCCCGTATTATCTATCACCTCAAACCCTGCGATTTTGGCTTTCCCGGGGAATGTTCCGGATACTTTTGAGAACTCTTCCGAGATCATATTGTAACTCACTATTTCATAATGGTTGAGATTATCCTTTGACCGTGAAGAAGATTTGAAAAATAAGAACAGCCTGTCACCGGACAGCCGGGATCCAAGAAACTCTATTTTGTCGGTTAACGGAATAAACTTCAGCCATTTCTGCTTGAGCGACTGATTAAACAAACCAAAATACCATTTGCGGAGGTTTTCACTGTTTACATTACTGCCCTCATAAAAAATCAACAATTTCTCACCATTCAGTATTTCCAGATTAAACGATTCCGTATTCACCCCGGACGGTACTTCCAGCCTCACAGGTTTTAGTTTCTGACCGAAAATCATAAAACCTGAAACCAGAAATAAAAACAATATGATATAACGGGATTTTAACATATAATCTTTTGAAGGTAACGTAAAATATGATGATTCATTATTGAAAGCCGGTTAAAAAAACATGAACAAAATTAGTGTATTTAACCCATATTAATCACAAGAAATCAAACAAAAACCCCGCCACGTTTTTTCCTGCCGTGACGGGGTTTGATTAATTATTTTTTTGCGATACAGAGATTATCTGACCAAAAGTCTTCCCAAAAGGATTTTGTTATCATTATTTTTTACCCGAACAAGATAAATGCCCGGGTGCAGTTCTGAAATATTGATCCGGTTTGATCCTTTTTGCAGTTGTGTTGTCATTACATTTTTGCCAGCAAGGTCCATAATATTCAATTGGCCTCCGGCATCCACATTGATATTAAAATAGTCTGCAGCGGGATTCGGATACAAAGTAACATTTTCTCTGTCTGTTTCAGGGATACCTACTCCCTGGATTCCGTAAATCAGGATGTCATCCACTTCCCATGTTGACGACTGTTCGTTGGTGGAAGTGTATTTGAATGCCACATAACTGGACTGGGCAGCCATGGATGTGAGATCAACATCCCCTGAGGGCACCCAATGAAAGGAACCATCCGACCATGCAGCCTGGTCGGTAATATCAATCCAGGTAAAGTTGTTCGGGTCACCGGTTCCGTCATAATCCGATGAGAAGAAAAGCTGCAGGGCATTGCCATCATAATTGTATGCTGTTGTGAAGTTGAAAGTCACGCTGGTGAATCCGGTCATATTCATTTGAGGGGATATCAGCCAATCTTCATTTTCATGGGATCCGCCTTCGTAGCCTGACATTTGTGCAAATTTATCCCCATTGTATTCATAATTCTGCCAAACCTGGGAACCGGTGACATTATAGGCTGTCCAGGTGCCCAGGGTTCCGCTTTCAAAATCTTCCTGGTTAATGATGACGATATTGCTTACCTGTGTCGAAGCAATGGGAGGGGTTCCATCGGTTTTGTAATTGATGTTAGCCCCCGAATTGGTATAAGGATAAATTGTAAAAGTATAATCCTCTCCTGGTGTAAGGTTGCTAAAGACGTATGATTCCACGCCGTATGAAACGTTAACAGCCACTTCATTATCGGACCAGTCGAGGTCATTGGCTACCGGCACACTGTCAACAGGGGGGGTGAAATCAGTGGAAGTCCCTTCATGGCCCAAAATAAGATAGGCCCCGGGCAGTTGTTCACCAATGGCATCCACCCAGTTGAGTGTAATGTCCACTCCTGATGCAGTGGCCGTAAAATTTGTAGGATAATTGGTCGGTTCGGGATAGTTGGTTGAGCCGGCTTCAATGGAAAAATCATCATAGTAAACGTATCCGCCATCTGTATTATCCTGATGGTAAACACGTACTTCAAAGCGGAACTGGGCTGCATTTGCAGGAGCTGTCAATGTGATATTGAAATGCTGCCACGATGGTTTATCTGTACTATAATCGGCAGGCCTGAGGGTATCTGCATCATTGTCCAGATAGTTGCCGTCTGCATCCATCCAGTATGACCAGATGCGGGTCTTGGCATCAGGCGCATTGTCATAAAAATAATAACTGATGGTGTACTGCTGTCCGGCAATAATTCCCTGGACATCCTGTCGGAATTTTTTGGAACTGCTGGCAGACATTTGTGCTGCCGAATAAGTTCCTCCATGGACCTCAGCAGTACTTTGGCTGATGTTTTCAGCCAGGTCCCAACCGGTGGGTGTGTTGGCATTGTCCCATTGTTCCAGGTCACCATTGGTCACAAGATTTTGACCGGTAACCGTAAATGGCAACGAGAATATCGTTGCTAACGCTAAAAAGAAATAAAATTTTTTCATGGTCATTTTTGTTTTGAATTTTTTATTTGTATTTGTTTTAAAAGCCAAATCAATCACCCCCCTGCCGGGAGATTTAAGCCCGGACAGAGGGGGTATTGTTTTTGTTTATCTGATAACAAGTCTTTTCACAACCACTGATCCCAGCTCAGGGTCGGTAAATTTCATAAAATAAATCCCTTGATTCAACATGTTGAGGTTGAGCTTTTCAGAACCAACGATCATCCGGTCAAATAGGGTTTTACCCGTAAAATCATAGATTTTCAGGTTGGCTTCAATACCGGCCGGCAATTCTATATTTACCTGCCCATCGGTCGGGTTGGGATACAATATCACTTCCTGGTCTGTCAGACGGTGATCATTAATCCCTACCGGAATTACTTCAATATAATCTTCCTGGGTCAAAGAATCGCTCCCGAACGCATTGGTAACGATTAATGTTACATCATAAAATGCATGGTCGTCAATAAGGTAATAAATGAATTCAGGGTTTTCATCGGTTGACTGGTCGGGGGTTCCCCCTTCAAAATACCATTGATAGCTGAGGCTGTCACCGGTTGACAAACTGGTAAAATCCACATAGTTTCCTGACAAAATCACCCGGACATCCGCATCAAAACCGGCTTGCGGGGCGTATCCCGAATAAATATAGTTTTCGTAAGTTATGCTATCTGTATTCATGCCATCCGAAACAACAAGGGTAACATCCCAAAAGCCCGGTGAATCATAATGAATATAGGGCGGCGTTTGACCGTTGTATGTTTCGGGCATTCCTCCTTCAAAGTTCCAGTTCCAGCTAATGGGATTGCCCACTGTCAGGTCGGTAAACAAAACACTGTCGCCAACCGGGACAATGGTTTTATCGGCTTCAAAGCCTGCCATGAGTGAAACCTGGCATGCAAATCCCGGGGTAGCCCAGATTGAATCCCCGTCAGCATTAATTGCGGCAAAATTTACCGAGGCCGTCCAGTTTTGAGGCAGGGAATTATCAAGATTGGGGTTACAAAGGGTTAACGAAGGCCCCCATCCGTCAGCAAGTGTATCCCAGGGCAATGCATCATCATAAGGGACAAAATCAACTACATTTCCAAGACTGTCGGAAAGCTCAACGTTTTCACCCCCGTTACTCAATGCCCCGCTGGTCCACTGATAAGCCTGCACACCAAAGGTGAACTGCATGGCCATTGAATCTTTTGCCAAAAGAAGGAAAGTATCAGGAAGCATATCAATATCGGGGAACACATAATCAACACCCGCCGACATATACAACCCTTTCATATTAACGGTATCCGTTGAATTATTATAAAACTCAAGGAATTCCAGTGAATCCTCACCCGATTCAGGCGGATTGTACATAATTTCGGTTATGACAATATCGGGCAGGACATAGGGGGCAATGATTGAAAAATAATCATCACTTTCCCCGACCGGGTCACTATCATTAATACCGGAAATCCTGATCTTGTAATCATTCCCCAACTCCTGGTCATCAAATACATCCCACATATAACTCAGGTCGGATGCAGGCAAATTGTAAACGATTTCTTGAGGGTCTTCCCCATCTTTAACCAACTCGATTTTGATGTTTCCGTCCCAGAAGCCGTAAGACCAGGTGATCTCCCATTGTGATCCCTGTTCAATATATTCGCCACCATCGGGGCTGGTAACCATAATGAAAGGAACAGGGGGGAAATTAATGGCGCCCGGAGTGCCTCCGTCCTGTTCACTGGCAGCCCAGTTTTGGGGCAGGCTGTTATCGCTGGCAGGGTCTATCAGCGCTAAAGTCGGCCCGTCACCGTCGGGCGCTGTTGGCCACGGATCGGAATCGGAATAACTTACGATATCCACTAAAATTCCATCGGCATTGTATAACCTGACATCATCACCGCCATTGTTCAACTGGAAATTCCCTGATCCGTCATAATCAGGCGTGAAAGGGAAATCCCCGTTTGTAGCTACCTCTATTGTAAAATAGCCGCTATCGGCAATACTGTATCCTGCCGGAATAACAATGGGTGAATGGTTGCCATCGCTATCCAGCACTTTCCAGTTTTCAAGGTCAACTGATGATCCGGTGCCATTGTATATTTCTATCCATTCTTCATCTGCCCCCGGCGAGTTGTACATAATTTCGTTGATAACCAGTTCCGGTGTATTGGGGACTTCCCACGAAAGGGTTTGTGGTGTATCATCCGGAACGGTAAACTGCCAGTTGCCGGCCACCCAGTTGTGTTCGGTATCGTTAACTCCCCATTCCCAGGTATTCGACCCGCCGTCAACAGCAAGCAATTGTTGGCAGGCCCAAACATGGTCACCGGCCAGGGTATCCCCGTTGGTGCCATCGTCATAAAATGCCGAATGTTCCATTCCGCCTCCCCACGTCGGGTCATAAAATCCACTGGCATCCCAGCTTCCTTTCAGGAAAAAGCCGTCATAATTTCTCCCTGCGGTATCAATGACAACAAATGTTACGGTATCCATCACCGGTGGAGGGCCTGAAACAGTTGTGATATTGTTTGGAAAATCGTAGGTAAATGTTGTTGCATTCACCCCGTCGGTAGTAAAAGGTGTGTTACCCCCCGTACTTTGATCCCAGTTTTTGTTGAGTGTGATCTTGCACTCATAATCCCCTGCCGGGATAACTACATCAAGGGTATAAACATCATCGCCGTCAGGGTCTGCCATTTCGCCAAGCGGTTCGCCGGCATCCCAGTTGGTACCACCGAGCAATGACCAGAAATCACCGGTAACCGTCGGCATGGTATGGGTTACCAGATTGTCGGTATAATTGTATTTCCAGGTTGTATCGGTGGCGGTAGTAAGAATAATTTGCTGATTGTTTCCCGGATACCAGTTTCCATCTTCCACAACTTTGTATTCATTGGTTCCTGCAGGAAGGTTTTTTGTCAATTCGAACAAGCCATTTGCGTTCAGGCTCATCTGAAAGTCGGGGTCACTCGGATTCCAACTGTTGAATGAACCGGCAATAAATGCAGAAATGTTCAGTTCGCCTTCTACCAGAACATTGTCCACTTCCCAGGTGGCTGCAGCCGTATTGTCGCTGGTGTATTTAAAAGCAATGTAAGTTGTGGAACCTGTATAAGTGGAAATGTCAACCGTACCGGCGTCAATAAATGACCATCCGCCCGGATCGGGAAAAGTGAACTGGCTGGTAATATCGTTCCATGTTCCGCTTGTAGTCGGGTCGCTAACGCCATCATAATCATTCGATACCAGAACAAACAACCCCGAGTTATCGGCATAATTACGTGCATGGTCGAAGGATAAAGTAACATTAATGTAATTATCGCAATTGATGGCATCGGTGATCAGCCAGTCTTCATTTTCCTGGGCACCGCCACTATAACCATTCATTTTGGAGCAACCCGGTGGATTCCCGTAATTGGCCCATTCCCAAACCTGGTTATCGCCTGTTACCGAATAATGAGTAGTAGTGCCCAGGTCGGAAGTAAATTCTTCGAGATACAATGCCTGTGTGTTACCCCCACCTGAAGCCGGAGAAATCACATAATCATCCACATAAACGATTTCATTGCCATCAAATCCGGTTTGATCATAAAATCTCAGGCCGATCTCTATGTTAGTATCTGCAGGATACGTATAGGTGTAGGTCATCTCCTGCCAGGCACCGGTGATTGTATTATCCGAGTATCCCTGATAGCCGGCAACATAAAGCCGGGCTTTCATGTTTCCCTCGGTATGGTAAACCCATACGCTGACATCGTAACTTATTCCCCCTGTAACTGATACTGTTTGACGGAAATCGGTGTTACCCTGGGTTGCTGTTGTTACATCAACGGAAGCCGAACTGCTGCCGCCATGAATGATTGTTGTTTCCTGTGTAACGGTTATTCCCGGATCAATGGTTGTCCATCCATCGGGCTGGCCTCCTGTCCAGCTTTCAAAATCACCATTAGTGACTATGTTTTGGCTTTTGACCAAAGAAGTACTGCCCACAAGAAAAAAAAGCAGCACAATGAAGAAAAACGGAGTAGTTGTTTTTTTCATAATGTCCCAAATTTTACATTAATAATTTAATTATTTATCTCGTTTCTTCCATAACAGTGATCTGATAAAAAATCACCCCTTAAAAAAGGGAAAAACGAGTGCCAAATTAATCAAAATGTCAACCTGTTTTCATACTTGTTGAAAACTTTGGACAAAAACAAAAAAAGGCGCCAAAAGACGCCTTTATTAAAGATGGGATTATTATGATATTACTTGTCGTCCACTTCTTCAAAGTCAACATCGGTCACTTCGTCATCACCTCCTTTGGGTTCCTGTTGTCCGCCGTCACCACCGGGGGGAGGGGTTTGTCCGGCACCTTCCTGGGTATTTTTGTACATATCCTGGCTGGCAGCCTGCCAGATGCTGTTGAGTTTTTCCATTGCGGCATCAATTGCAGGAATATCCTGGCTTTTATGTGCCGTTTTCAACTCTTCAACAGCAGCCTCTATTTCCGATTTTTTATCGGCGGGCAGTTTATCACCATACTCCTTCAGTTGTTTTTCCGTTTGAAATACCAGGGCATCGGCATTATTCAGTTTTTCAACCTTCTCCTTGGCTTGTTTATCCTCTTCGGCATGGGCTTCGGCCTCGGCTTTCATTTTTTTGATTTCATCATCTGTGAGACCTGATGAAGCTTCAATACGGATACTTTGTGATTTGCCTGTTGCCTTATCTTTGGCACTGACATTAAGAATACCGTTTGAGTCAATATCAAAAGTTACTTCAATCTGCGGAACGCCACGCATGGCAGGCGGAATGCCATCGAGGTGAAAACGCCCGATGCTTTTATTCTGGTTTGCCATGGGCCTTTCACCCTGAAGCACATGAATTTCAACAGATGGTTGGTTGTCGGAAGCCGTTGAGAAAACCTCCGATTTTTTAGTCGGGATGGTTGTATTGGCATCAATCAGTTTGGTCAAAACGCCACCCAGGGTTTCGATACCCAATGATAACGGGGTAACATCAAGCAGCAGAACATCTTTTACTTCGCCTGTCAGCACGCCGCCCTGGATAGCGGCACCAATGGCAACTACCTCATCGGGATTTACCCCTTTTGACGGTTCCCTGCCAAAGAAGTCTTTAACTACTTTCTGAATGGCCGGGATTCGTGTTGAACCACCAACCAAAATAACTTCGTTGATGTCAGATGCGGTCAATCCGGAATCTTTCAGTGCGGTTTTACAGGGATCAATGGTTGCATGGATCAGGTTATCGGTCAGTTGCTCAAATTTAGCCCTGGTCAGTTTACGTACAAGGTGTTTGGGCACACCGTCAACCGGCATGATATAGGGCAGGTTGATTTCCGTTTCGGTTGAACTTGACAATTCGATCTTGGCTTTTTCAGCAGCTTCTTTCAAACGTTGCAAAGCCATCGGGTCTTTTCGCAGATCAAGTCCTTCATCTTTTTTAAATTCATCGGCCAGCCAATTGATGATCTTTTCGTCAAAATCATCACCACCAAGGTGAGTGTTCCCATTGGTTGACTTCACTTCAAAAACACCTTCACCCAGCTCAAGGATGGAAATATCGAACGTGCCTCCACCCAGGTCGAACACGGCAACTTTTATGTCTTCTTTCTTTTTATCAAGTCCGTAAGCCAGCGAAGCGGCGGTAGGTTCATTGATAATACGCCTGACTTTCAATCCGGCAATTTCACCGGCTTCTTTGGTAGCCTGGCGTTGAGAATCGTTAAAGTAGGCCGGTACTGTAATTACAGCTTCCGATACGGTAGTTCCCAGGTAATCTTCGGCTGTTTTTTTCATTTTTTGAAGCACCATGGCAGAAATTTCCTGCGGTGTATAAAGCCGGTCGTCAATTTTAACCCGTGGCGTGTTGTTATCGCCTTTAACCACTTGGTAAGGTACCCTGGATATCTCTTTTCCAACTTCAGAAAAAGAGTTGCCCATTAATCTTTTAATGGAATAAATGGTTTTTGTCGGGTTGGTAATAGCCTGACGTTTGGCCGGTTCACCAACTTTACGTTCACCGTTTTCGGTAAACGCAATAATGGAAGGTGTTGTACGGTGCCCTTCGCTGTTGGGGATAACAACAGGCTCGCTCCCTTCCATGACTGCTACACATGAATTGGTTGTCCCTAAGTCAATTCCAATTATTTTACTCATATTATTTGTCCTCCTTTTTTTCTTAATTTAAAATACATTTTTCAGGATGTTACCTGCACACTGACAATCATTATGCCAAATGAATGAATTTGCCAATCCGGAATTGAAAAAAAAAGATGGTGACAAAAAGGCAGCGGAATAAGTTTATTTGGTCGGATATTTGAATCCGAGGTTGGTATCCTCAACCAGTTTCTTCATTGACAACACCGACAATTTAACCGAACGGGTTGCAACATAACGTGAAGCAAAGATACCCGTACCGTTTTGAATGTTGGTATAAAGCGGAACTTCCTCAAGCAGGTTGCCTTGGGCACTATTGATTTGCAGATAATTTTGCAGCACCTGAGATCCTCCACCAATGATCAGGTCAACTTTTCCTGCCCATCGTTGAACATTGGGAATGGGTTCCAGTTCTGACTCAAGCCGGCCATAAAAAGCATCCCCCGAATAAATTTGCGATAAGTCTTCACCTCCGTCCGTACTAATGGATATCTTTTTCCCTACATAATAAACAAGTTCTTTATTTAAGGTATCCGGACTGCCTGGTTTTAATTCGCTGTAATGAAAAATATAGGATACTTCATATCGTTTTCCGTTTTTTGCCGAATTCCATTTAATTGTTCCGTCCTGCGTAAAATCAATGGTGTTTCTCGGCCTGGTCACATCGAATGTTTTCACCACCGGTGTTTCCGAATGAACTTGTTTTCCGTTAATGTTAAGGTTGAGTTGGTAAGTAGCATCCTGGTTGAGTTTTTCCACGCTGTAATACATTAGCTGGTCGGGGTAATAAAAAATAGAATCCCCGGCCCTCTTGTTTTTGATAGTCAATGTATCAAAAACGATTTCGGACAGGTTGCCACCCGGCACATGCCCGGTAAGGGTCAGGTCAAGTTTAAAAGGATAGTTACTGGAATCGGGATTTTTTGCCATTTCCATAACATCCCCGGGCCCGTTAAAAGCACGGGTCACTTTTGCCCAGATGGTATCTTGCGAATAATCCAGCAAACTGTAAACAACCGTTATATCTTTATAACCGGCATATAGATCAACATCTGTACTGCAACGCTGAAAGACCTGCGCTGCCGCGAGAATGATTACGACAAGAATAGCATTTTTCATTATTAATATTAAATTGAAAAGACGATGCCAAAAATACAATTTATTTAAAATAATGAAAGTGAAATTTCAAACGGCCAATGTCATATCCATGGACATGAGACCGATGTGCGTCTTCATATTCCTGACTAAACACCAGTTTAAGCCGGGCATTACCCTCCTCGTACTTATGATGCATCCTGATGGTATTGGGGCAGTCCGGGAAGTTATGATGAAATAAAATTTACCATCGGAGGAATTTTTTAATCTTTTGCATAACCTCTGATTTTTCTAACGCCATTTTGTCACTTTTTGGCAAATTCTTATAAAATTCCATAAAAAAATTAACCTGATTGCTCTAATTTTTAATTGCACTAAATAATTCCGAAATAGCTAAATACCAAACATTTCAACTCAGTACAGGATTATGCCGGGGGCATCCCTTTGGGAAAAATCAGGATTTTTGATTTATTCATCTTTATAACTTTATGACTCATCATTCAATGACCAGCATCCAGCATCAAGCATCCAGTGACCATTTTTCCATTTCCACCCCTGCTGGCACATCATTTGATTAATGCCTCTACAATAATAAAAAAATCATTTAGCTATGACTACACAAAAAGGACAGATAGACATTAAAACGGAAAACATATTTCCGATCATTAAAAAGTTTCTTTATTCCGATCATGAAATATTTCTGAGGGAATTGATATCCAATGCTGTTGACGCCACCCAAAAGTTGAAAATGCTGGCATCGGCAGGCACCTTCAAGGGCGAATTGGGCGACCTGACCATTCACGTGGAAGTGGACAAGAAAAACAAAACCCTTACCGTCCGCGACCGCGGGATTGGCATGACCGCCGGGGAGGTGAAAAAATACATCAACCAGATTGCCTTTTCCAGTGCCGAAGAATTCGTTAAGAAATTCAAGACCAAAACCGAAGCTGAGCAAAATGCCATCATCGGCCATTTCGGACTGGGGTTTTATTCTTCATTCATGGTTTCGGAAAAAGTGGAAATAAAAACTAAAACCTATAAAAAGGGGGGGGCCACAAAAGCAGTTCGGTGGGAATGTGACGGCAGCCCGGATTTCATCATGGAAGAAATTGACAAAACCGACCGGGGGACCGAAGTCATTCTTCATATTGATAACGATAACAAAGGGTTTCTTGAAGATTATAAAATAAATGAGTTACTCTCCAAATACTGTAAATTTCTGCCGGTACCCATCCAATTTGGTATGAAAACCGAGTTTGAACCCGTTGAAGGGGAAAAAGACAAAGACGGCAACCCGAAGACCAAAGAAGTACAGGTTCCCAACATCATCAACAACACCAACCCGTTGTGGAAAGCAAAACCTTCGGAAGCGACGGATGAAGATTATAAAAAGTTTTACCGGGAACTATATCCCCTGTCATTTGAGGAACCCTTGTTCCACATTCACCTCAACGTGGATTATCCTTTTAATCTGACCGGCATCCTCTATTTTCCAAAAGTAAAAAAAGATTATGAGTTGCAGCGCAACAAAATCCAATTGTACAGCAACCAGGTTTTCGTAACCGATTCGGTGGAAGGCATTGTTCCTGAGTTCCTAACCCTTTTGCATGGTGTGATTGATTCCCCCGATATCCCGTTGAATGTGAGCCGTTCTTATTTGCAGAGCGACCAGCGTGTGAAAAAAATATCGAGCTATATCACCCGGAAGGTCGCCGACAAACTCTCTGAAATATTCAAAAACGACAGGAAAGCATTCGAAGAAAAATGGGACGACATCAAGATATTCATTGAATACGGAATGATATCGGAAGAGAAATTCTATGAAAAAGCTGAAAAGTTTGCTTTGTTTAAAAACGTGGACGGCAAATATTTCACTTTTGAAGAATACAAAAAGCACATCGAAAAAACGCAGAAAGACAAAGAGAAGAAGTTGATCTATCTTTATGCCAACAATGCCGATGAACAGTTTAGTTACATTGAAGCGGCAAAAGAACGCGGCTATGATGTGTTGCTGATGGATGGTGTGCTTGACAGCCATTTCATCAACCACCTCGAACAGAAGTTTGCCGATTCACACTTCGCGCGGGTTGATTCCGACAGCATTGACAAACTGATCAAAAAAGAAGATGAAGCCCCCTCAAAACTGGATGACAAACAAAAAGAACTTGTGAAAAACATGTTTGAGAGGAACATCAACAAAGACCGGTTTAAGGTAGAGTTTGAAAACCTGAGCGAAACCGACCTGCCGGTGACCATCACGCAGAACGAATTTATGCGGCGCATGAAAGATATGGAAGCCATCGGCGGCAGCGGGATGATGGGTATGGGCAACCTGCCTGATATGTATGACCTGGTTGTGAACACCAACAACCCGTTGATCGGCAAGCTGCTGATTGAGCCGGATGAGAAAAAGCAGGACGAGCTGGTCAAACAGCTTTACGACCTGGCCCGTCTCTCCAAAGGGCTGCTCAAAGGAAAAGAGTTGAGTGAGTTTGTGAAAAGGAGTGTGAGTATTATTAAATGACCGTGTCATTAGAGTATCCCCTGTCATTTCGAACCATGTGGGAAGGAAAGTGCGGGGGCGGTGAGAAATCTCCTCAGAAAGAGGGTGCTCTCCGAGGGGATTTCTCCCTGCGGTCGAAATGACAATGGGGTAGTGGTGCTTTCCCGGGGAATTTCCCGGTCGTTCCTCCCTCGAAATGACAACCTGATGCTTACGTGTCATTTCGAACCCTTCGGGGAGGCACGTGCGGAGGCGGTGAGAAATCTCCCAAGAAAGAGGGTGCTTTCCCGGGGGATTTCTCCCTGCGGTCGAAATGACAATGGGGTAGTGGTGCTCGTTTTGGGGGATTTCTCCCTGCGGTCGAAATGACAATGGGGTAGTGGTGCTTTCCCGGGGAATTTCCCGGTCGTTCCTCCCTCGAAATGACAGGTTTTTTTTGGGGGATTTCATTTAAATATTTTCAATCTCCTTATTCAAAAACCGCCATTCGGGATTAAACTCCGAAATCAACCGGTCTTTTTTCTCCCTCCTCCATTTTTTTATTTCTTTTTCCCGGTCAATGGCATCTTCAATGTTAGTGAAATGTTCATAATACAAAAGATAATGGCAATTGTATTTCTTTGTAAAACCATAATTTACTCCCGTCTCGTGCTCATATACCCTTCTTTCAAGGTCGTTTGTTACGCCTATATAAAGCACATTTTTGTGTTTGTTGGCCATGATGTAAACAAAGAAGTTGTATTGGCGTGACATAATAGCAAAGCTAATAAAAGTTTTTATTGACTTCAAAAAAAGAGTCTGTCATTTCAGTTTTCCGTGTCATTTCGAACCATGTGGGGAGGCATGTGCGGAGGCGGTGAGAAATATCCCAAGAAAGAGGGTGCTTTCCCGGGGGATTTCTCGGTCGTTCCTCCCTCGAAATGACAATGGGGTAGTGGTGCTTGCCCGGGGGATTTCTCCCTACGGTCGAAATGACAGCCTGATGCTTACCTGTAATTTCGAACCCTTCGGGGAGGCACGTGCGGAGGCGGTGAGAAATCTCCCCGGAAAGAGGGTGCTCGCTTTGGGGGATTTCTCGGTCGTTCCTCCCTCGAAATGACAATGGGGTAGTGGTGCTCGCTTTGGGGGATTTCTCGGTCGTTCCTCCCTCGAAATGACAGCCTGATGCTTACCTGTCATTTCGAACCATGTGGGAAGGCATGTGCGGGGGCGGTGAGAAATCTCCCCGGCAAGAGGGTGCTTTCCCGGGGGATTTCCCGGTCGTTCCTCCCTCGAAATGACAGCCTGATGCTTACGTGTCATTTCGAACCCTTCGGGGAGGCACGTGCGGAGGCGGTGAGAAATCTCCCCGGAAAGGGGGTGCTTTCCCGGGGGATTTCTCCCTGCGGTCGAAATGACAATGGGGTAGTGGTGCTTTCCCGGGGGATTTCTCCTCTCTCCGTTCGTCGAAATGACAGCCTTTTTCCCCGGTTAGTTTTTTGGGTAAGCGAAAAATAAGTTGTGAACAATGATATTGAAAAAAACCATAAATTCGCCAATTCATTAAAAACGTTAAAAATGAAAAAAAGCTGGATCATTATAGCCGTTATCGTCATCTTTGCCATTATTGTTTATGGCTGGTTCAAAACCACATACAACACAATGGTGGCCATGGACGAAGGGGTGAAAAGCCAATGGGCACAAGTTGAGAATGTTTATCAGCGGCGTGCCGACCTGATCCCCAATCTGGTGAACACTGTGAAGGGATACGCCACCCACGAAAAGGAAACACTGGAAGGTGTCATCGAAGCCCGGTCAAAAGCCACATCGGTAAACATTGATGCCAATAACCTGACCCCGCAGTCGTTTGCGGCTTTTCAACAGGCGCAACAGGGACTGACCCAGGCCTTGTCGAAACTGATGGTCGTGGTAGAACGCTATCCCAACCTGAAAGCCAATGAGAATTTTCTTGAACTGCAGGCGCAGCTTGAAGGTACTGAAAACCGGATAGCCGTGGAGCGGAAAAAGTTTAATGAAGTAACGCAGGCATACAACACCTATATCAAACTATTTCCGAAAAATATGTTGTCAGGTATGTTCGGGTTTCAGCAAAAACCTTATTTCAAAGCACAGGCAGGGGCTGAAAAAGTACCGGAAGTCAAATTTTAAAACACAATTACGATGGGAACGTCTGCAAAAAGTTTTTTTACGAAAGAAGAAAAACAATCCATTGAGGATGCCATCCGCGACGCAGAATTAAATACGTCGGGTGAGATCAGGGTACACATCGAAAACAAATGCAAAGGCGAGGTCCTTGACCGTGCCGCTTATCTTTTCGACAAACTGGGCATGAAAAAAACCGCCCTGCGAGACGGGGTGTTGTTTTACCTCGCTGTGAACAGCAGAAAATTTGCCATCATCGGCGACCAGGGGATCAATGCTGTGGTTCCCGAAGATTTCTGGGAGAAAATCAAAGAAATGATGGCCGCTCATTTTAAAAATGGGGAATTTACCACAGGCTTGTCAAAGGGCATCATCGAAGCCGGCAACATCCTGAAAAAGCACTTCCCTCATCAAAGTGACGACATCAATGAATTATCCGATGAGATATCATTCGGTAAAAATTAAATTCAATTAAAAAAATGGTTTCCAGACTTAAATACTTTATTTATCCTTTGTTCGTGTTGTTGTTCATTTCAACAGTCCGGGCACAGGACATCCCGCCGCGCCCCCAACCACCCAGGCTGGTCAACGACTTTGCCGATATACTGAGCCCACAGCAGGAGCAATCCCTCGAAACCAAACTCAGGAGGTTCAACGACACAACCTCAAACCAAATTACAATTGTCACGGTTAAATCGCTCAACGGTTATGACCCGGCATCGTTTGCCTATGAAATCGGAGAAAAATGGAAAGTAGGGCAAAAGAAATTTGATAACGGCGTGGTGGTGCTGGTCAAACCCAAAACCAGTGACCGGGAACGGGGCAAAGCTTACATTGCCGTGGGTTACGGACTGGAACCGGTCATTCCCGATGCCATTGCCAAACGAATTGTTGACCGCGAAATGATCCCGGCGTTTAAAAACAAAAACTATTACCGGGGGCTGAATAATGCCACCAATATCCTGATGCAACTGGCCTCTGGTGAAATCAGCGCCAAAAGTTACAATAAACAAACCGGTTCAAAAGGACTATTTTCCCTCATTCCGTTTTTTGCCATACTCATTATTATAATATTAATACGATCAACAGGCAACCGGTCTTCGGGTATGGGGAGAAGAGGCACTGGCGGTTTATGGACAGGCCTCTGGCTGGGCAGCATGATGGGCGGTTCGCATTCGGGAAGCTGGGGGGGCTTCAGCGGAGGGGGATCAGGATTTGGCGGTGGCGGAGGTTTCGGCGGCTTCGGCGGCGGCAGTTTTGGCGGCGGCGGTGCCGGAGGAAGCTGGTAAAATATAGTGGGATTAATCATCGGAACTTTTCAGTTTCGGGTATCAAAAGACTTTTCTTGGGATTAGAAACTTAAAATACTCAATCACCCTGTTCTTGGGTTGGGGACTTACGTGTATTATATCCAGTATAAAAAAATTTTATTTGTAAAAGCCTCATTTATAATTCATTTTATAAATATTAAAAATAATACTTATGATGATATTAAGATTTAACATATTTTTAACGCCCCGAAAAGCACGCAAAAAACAACATCTAAGTAAGATAATAATTACATTATGGTCATAAAAGGTTTTGTGTTCAAAAACTCTTTGAAAACAAGAGGTTTGATTGTATTTTCTTTGTTTATCCTCTCATTTTTATTTTCGTTTTCCACACAGGCACAATCTGCCGAAGCAAACTTTGCACAATGCAAAGCCTGTCATACCATCGGCGGGGGTAAACTTGTAGGCCCCGACCTGAAGGGAATAACCGAAAAAATGGATGAAGCCTGGTTAATCAAATTCATTCAGAATTCGCAGGCATTGGTCAAGGCGGGCGACCCGGAAGCAGTGAAAATATTTGAGGAATATCATAAAATCCCAATGCCTGCGCATAACCTCACCGACGAGCAGGTTAAAGATATTCTGTTATACATCAAAAACGGGGGAAAGGTAGCGGGCGCCTCAGAAATGGTTGAAGAAACAGCACCTGACCTTTTAAAAAAGCAAACCCCGCAACCCCAAATGGAAAAAATATATGCGGAGGCCAAACTGAAAGATGAACGCAACATGTTTGTAACTTTTGTTGTGGTTGTCATATTACTGATATTAAGCCTGGTGGACATCTTTTTCACAAAAATTGTCAAACGACGGTGGATACATGTGATTGTTATCCTGATTGCATTGACAGTGGTCAGTGAGATAATATTTGTGGAGTCGGCAGCTCTGGGCCGGCAGCAATATTACCAGCCTGAACAACCGGTCTGGTTTTCGCATCATGTGCATGCAGGCCAAAACCGTATTGATTGCATGTATTGCCATTTTACTGCCGACAAAAGCATGTATGCCGGCATTCCACCTGTTCAGGTTTGTATGAACTGCCACAGTCAGGTTAAAAAAGGAAAAAGAACCGGGGAAAAAGAAATTAAAAAAGTCAGGGATGCTTATGCCAACGGTACGCCCATCAAATGGATTAAAGTCCATAACCTGCCCGATCATGTTTATTTTAATCACGCCCAACATGTCACGGTTGGAAAAGTTAAATGTGATCGTTGTCATGGCCCGGTTGAAAAAATGGATGAGATCATCCAGGTCAAATCCCTCGGTATGGGATGGTGTGTTGATTGCCACCGCACAAGAAAGATTGACATGAACAATAAATTCTACGATCAATACACCCGGCTTCACGAAAAGATAAAAAACGGAAAAATTTCCTCCCCTACTGTTGTTAATGTTGGTGGTGAGGAATGTGCAAAGTGTCATTATTAATTAATCAATTTGTAAATCATTATTCCATTGGGATCATATTATGGAAAAACAATATTGGCAAAGTTTTGAAGAATACGAACAGCTGAAAAAGCAGTCACTTCGTGAAAACGGGGAACCTTTACCCGAGTTTTCCATTGAAGGACTTGACGAATCGGAAATCAAAGGTAAATCAAGCCGGAGGGATTTTTTAAAGATGCTTGGTTTTTCGGTGGGGACGGTGGCGTTGGTATCCAGTTGCCAGATGCCTGTGAGAAAAGCCATTCCTTTTTTAAACCAGCCTGAAGAATTAATCCCCGGCGTGCCCAACTTTTATGCCTCCACTTTTTTCGATGGCATTGACTATTGCAGCATCCTGGTAAAAACCCGCGAAAGCCGGCCCATTAAGATCGAAGGCAACGAAATGTCGCCCCTTACACGGGGAGGAACAAGTGTGCGCGTTCAGGCTTCGGTTTTGAACTTGTATGATGATGCCCGTTTACGTAACCCGAGAAAGGGTGAAGTGGACTCCGATTGGGAAACTGTTGACAGGGATATCATCAATAAGCTGGAATATTTTTCCGGCAAGAATGAAAAAGTGGTGCTGCTTACTTCCACAATTATCAGCCCGGCAACCCGGAAACTGATCAGCGATTTCATTGCCAAATATCCCAATGTTAAGTGGATGCAGTACGATGCCGTGAGCTATTCTGCCATCCGGCAGGCACATAAACAAAATTTCGGGGATGCCGTTATCCCGTTTTACCGTTTCGACAAAGCCGATGTTGTTGTCAGTTTCAACGCCGATTTCCTGGGAAACTGGCTGATGCCCGTTACGTTCACCAAACAATATGTTTCCAACAGACACCTGATGCAAGGCAATATCAAATTATCCAGGTTGTTTCAATATGAAAGCCGTTTGTCACTAACCGGTTCCAATGCGGATTACCGGTTCGGCATCAGGCCTTCCGAAGAATCTGCCGTCTTGTTGAACCTTTACAACGAAATTGCCAAAGCCACAGGTAACCCCACTTATTATGCGCCACCTGTAAGTATTGAAATAAAACAGGCGGCCAAAGACCTGCTTGCAGCCAAGGGCAAATCGCTGGTTGTTTCCGGAACCAATAATGTTCGGATTCAATTGATCGTGAATGCCATTAACCAGGCGCTGGGCAATTATGGCAAAACCCTTGACATGAACCAATCCATCAACCTGAAACAAGGAGACGAAGCCCAAATGCTGACCCTGGTGGACGAAATGAAGGACGGCCTGGTGCAAGGCCTGTTGGTTTACAATGTGAACCCGGTTTATGATTATCCCGACCATGAAGCTTTCATCGAAGGGATGAATAAAGTTGACCTTAAAGTATCATTGTCTGAAACACTGGATGAAACGGGTAGCCTGTGCAACTATGTTGGCACTGTAAACAATTATCTTGAATCATGGGATGATGCCGAACCCGTAAGAAATTCATACAGTTTTGTTCAACCTGCAATCCGGCCTATTTTTAATACCCGGCAGTTTCAGGATAGTCTGATGAAATGGGCAGGTATGGGAGCGGGATACGCAAAATATCTTGAAAATTTCTGGAATTCGAAAATTACAGGGCATTCCACAGAACCGGAAAATTTCCCTCATTTCTGGAATAAACTAAAACAGGACGGTGTTTTTCAGGTTGAACAGAAAAGTACAGCATCACCACGGTTTGTTTTGCAGGAATTGTCAGCCGAAACCCCGTTGAAAGATGGCCTCGAAGTCATCCTTTATGAAAAAATATCCATCGGAACAGGAAAATATACCAACAACCCCTGGTTGCTTGAACTACCTGACCCGATAACCACCGCAACATGGGACAATTATGTATGTGTACCTGTTGCTTACGCCCGGAAGAACAACCTGAACAAGGAAGATGTGGTCATGGTGAACGGAAACCTGGAATTGCCGGTCATCGTCCAGCCCGGTCAGCCCGAAGGAACAGTATCCATTGCCCTGGGGTTCGGCCGGACAGCAGCAGGCAAAGCCGGCAACGGCGTGGGCAGGAACGTTTATCCGCTGATGAACACAAGCAACGGCCGTTGCAACGTGTCGGGAACGCCGGTAACCATTGAAAAAATAGAGGGAAAAACTTATGAACTTGCCCTCACCCAGATGCACCACACCATGGAAGGACGTCCCATTTTCAGGGAAACCACGTTAAAAGACTACATCAAAGATCCGTCTTCAGGGAACAAACAACATAAAATTGATGAAGAAAAAAATGTTTCCCTTTATTCAATGATTAATTTTGATGCTATCCATTGGGGCATGACCGTTGACCTGAACAGTTGTACCGGTTGCGCAAACTGCGTAATCGCCTGTCAGAGTGAGAATAACATCCCCGTAATTGGTAAAGACCAGGTCAGGCGACGCAGGATTATGCACTGGATGCGGATTGACCGGTACTATTCTGATGACCCGGAAATGCCTGATGTTTACCACATGCCCGTTATGTGTCAGCAATGCGATAACGCACCCTGCGAAAATGTTTGCCCGGTAGCCGCCGTAACCCATAGCAGTGAAGGGCTGAACCAGACAACATACAACCGTTGCATTGGAACACGCTATTGCATAAACAACTGCCCATACAGAACAAGGCGTTTTAACTGGTATGAATATGTGAACAACAACGAGTACGACTACAATATGAACAGTGATCTGGGTAAATTGGTATTGAACCCTGATGTTACTGTCCGCCAGCGTGGTGTGGTTGAAAAATGCACCTATTGTGTTCAGCGGTTACAGGCAGGCAAGCTCACTGCAAAAATTGAAAACCGCGAAATTATTGACGGTGAAATTCAAACTGCCTGTTCGCAAAGCTGCCCGGCCAATGCCATCCGGTTTGGCAACCTGCTCCAGGAAGGGAGCAAAATAAATGAAATTAACAAGGAAGAGCGCATGTATTACTTGCTGGAACCATTACACACCTTGCCTTCAACGAGTTATTTAACGAAAGTGAGAAACCGGAATTCCTGAATAATAAATTAGTTACGACCAAAATAAACAACAATGTATAACACCAATGTCAGAGGAATTTTAATTCAGGGTAACAAAACCTATACCGATGTTACCCGTGATGTACTGAAACCGTTGGATGATAAAGTACCCTTATGGTGGTGGATCACTTCATTTTTGGCTATCGGTGCATTGTTATGGGGCGTCTGGGGAATATATCACACCATTTCAGTAGGTATCGGCGTTTGGGGGCTGAACAACAATGTGGCCTGGGGCTGGGCCATCATTAATTTTGTCTGGTGGATCGGTATCGGCCATGCCGGAACTGCTTTTTCCATCTTCCTGCTTATCCTTCGTCAGAAATGGAGGTCAACAATCAACCGTGCTGCCGAGGCCATGACCATTTTTGCCGTTATGGCTGCCGGTTTGTTTCCACTAATCCACATGGGCAGGATATGGGATGGTTTTTTCATCTTCCCTTACTGGAACACACGCGGGCCTTTGTGGGACAATTTCAACTCACCCCTGTTTTGGGATGTAACGGCCATCAGCACTTATTTTATGGCTTCGTTTGTTTTTTGGTATGTGGGCATGATTCCTGATTTTGCCACCATCCGTGACAGAACCGCTTCAAAGATCAAAAAGAAAATATATGGTGCCCTTAGCTTTGGTTGGCTGGGCAATGCACGCGGCTGGCTACGATTTGAAACCACTGCCCTTTTACTGGGCGGAATGGCAGCCCCCCTTGTTGTATCGGTCCACTCGATCGTATCTATGGACTTTTCTGTTGCGGTTATCCCGGGGTGGCATTCAACTATTTTTCCGCCTTATTTTGTGATTGGTGCTATCTTCTCCGGGTTTGGCATGGTGCTTACCCTGATGATCATTATGCGCAAACTCTATAAATTCAAAGATTACGTTACAGATAATCATCTGGATGCCATTACCCGGATACTTACTTTCATCTCGCTGATTATGGGAACAGCTTATCTGACCGAGCTTTTTTCAGCCTGGTACAGCGGTTCGGAATATGAAATGTTTACTTTTATGAAAAACAGGGTAACCGGTGATTATACATTTGCTTATTGGACGATGCTTACCTGCAATGCATTCATTCCCCAGTTGTTCTGGTTTAAAAAAATAAGGAAGAACATCACACTTGTATTTATTATCTCAATATTTATCAATATCGGGATGTGGTTCGAAAGATATGTTATCGTGGTTACTTCCCTTTCAAAAGATTTTCTGCCTGCTACCTGGGCCATGTATAAGCCGACCATCACCGAAATTTCCATTTTTGTCGGGACACTGGGTTTATTTGTCCTGGGCGTCATGCTCTTCTTCCGCTTTGTTCCGACCATAGCTGTCAGCGAAGTAAAAGCTATATTATCAGATACATCAACAACAAAACCGAATAACAATGAAAAGCAATAGTATTATCGGCATTTACAAAGATGAAAATGTTTTGCTGGAGGCAATTGATGAACTGCTGGCAAATAACATCAGGATATATGACGTTTTTTCGCCTTTCCCCCTGCACGGCATATTTGAGAAATTAAAGCTCAAGACCAGGATTCCTTATGCCACTTTTATTTACGGGGTCATCGGGACCATCTCGGTGTTTGCCTTTCTTTACTGGACATCGGTGGTTAATTATCCTTTAAAATTCGGGGGGAAGCCACTAAACACTTTGTCATTCATCATTATCATGTTTGTGCTGACCATATTTGTAGCCACTTTATTTACATTCCTCACGTATTTTACGATCGAAAAAATGTGGCCCGGCAAAGAAGCAAAACTTCCGGTACCCAGGACGACAAGCGACGAGTTTGCAATCCTCATTGAGAAAAAGCCGGATATGGACAAAAATGAACTGGACAAGATTACCAGGCTGCTGGAAAAAACCGGGGCCACGGAAATAAAAGAATCGGAAGTTGATTATTAAAATAAAAATGTTAAAAATGAAATACATGCGCCTGTTTGTTTTGCTGCTGATACCCCTGGCATTTATGGCCTGCAACAGGGGCAAAGACAACCCCGGCTACGATTATCTGGGCAGTCATGATATGTACTATACAAAATTTTACAAGGCGTATTCGCCCAACCCGGTTTTCCCCAACCACATGACCAACCAGTTGCCCCCCGAAGGGGCTGTTGCACGGGGAAAAATGCCTTTCCCGTATCCGGGGGCCAACATTGCCGAAAGAGCAGCCAACCAGACAAAAGCCGGACGTGAACTGAAAAATCCGGTTGCCGTTACTGCCGAAGTACTTGCCGACGGAAAAGAACATTACCGAATATTTTGCAGCGACTGTCACGGGCTTAACGGAAAAGGGGACGGGTACCTGTACACAAGCAAGCTTTTCCCTGCCAAACCGGCATCACTGGTTGATGCCTACGTGCAGAACAAGCCCGACGGGGAGATTTACTATGTCATTACCTACGGCTCTATTTCAGGCCTGATGGGCGCGCATGGAAGCCAGATTTTGCCCAAAGACCGTTGGAGTATTGTTCGTTACCTGAGAGAACTGGCAAAATAAATGTTTTGATAAAAACGATTAAATCAACATACAAATGGAAAAAAAAGTAAAGGTCAGCCGGGGGTTCATTATTATTGTCAGCGTTTTGGTTGCCTATGGTATTTTTACGGTTATCATTGGCTTTACCACAGGCAATACGGTGAGGACCTGGGCCAATTTGTTGCTTAACAATTACTATTTTATGTCGGTCGCCATTGGTGCCGCTTTCTGGCTGGCCATCCAGTACATTACCCAGTCGGGGTGGTCGGCACAGTTCATCCGCATACCACAAGCCATGAGTGACTATTTGATTGTTTCATTTGTTTTATGGACATTTATGTTTTTCGGCGTGCACCATTTGTATGAATGGACACACCTGGAAGAAGTTGCCAATGATCCCATCCTTTTACACAAACAACCTTACCTGAACATTCCCTTTTTTGCCATCAGATATACACTGTTCTTCGGGCTTTGGATTTATTTTACACAACGCATCAAAAGATTGTCAACCCTTGAAGACAAATATGGGGGCATTACCTATTTCAAAAAAATAGAACTTAATTCAAAGATATTTATCTACGTCTTCGCAATTACATTTTCTCTTTTTTCCATTGACTGGTTGATGTCCCTCGACCCACACTGGTACAGTACGATATATGCGGTTAAAAAATTCATTATGGCATTCTATCACGGGGCGACCATCATTACAGCCATCGTCATTATTTTGTACTTCAAGGGGTATTTTCCGGATATGAACAAAACGCATTTCCTGGATTTTTCAAGATATATCTTTGCATTAAGCATTATATGGGCCTACATGTGGTTATCACAATATCTGCTTATCTGGTATGCCAACATTCCGGAAGAGACCATTTATTACGTGCCCCGGATTATGTCGGATTACAAACCTTACTTTTATGCCGAACTGCTTATCAACTGGCTGTTTCCTTTCCTCTTTTTGATGTGGAACCGGGTGGCAAAAAATCCATATCTCCTGCTTTTTGCAGTTCTTGTATTGATAGTCGGCCAATGGGTTGAATTGTATATGTCCATTATGCCAAATACAACAAACCTGCATAAAATTACTTATATTGAAATTGGAACCTTCATCGGTTATGCCGGCCTGTTTGCAGGGGTAGTTGCCTGGTCGCTTTCCCGCATGAACCTGATCCCGAAAAACCACCCTTACCTTATGGAAAGTATCAAGCATCATTAAACAGGGATTAAATATCGGACCCGTCCTGAAATAACAAAAGACTTCCCCCTTTCCGGCGGGAGTTTTTTTGTGTTAATCTTTTTGATGAAGACTGACCTGAAACATTCTTTATTACTTTTACACAATCCATCTGGCCGGGGTTGGAAATGAAAGCGAAAAAAATGAACAAAAAAAACTCATTTCCTGAATCAAACCAACCGCTGTTTCAGGTACTTAGTTTTGATATTGTTTTGGGCTCACTGGCTGTCGGGTTGTTTGCTGTAACGCTTTTGGGTGTAAAAACAAATCCGGTATGGTGGATTATCCTCCCTTTAGCGGTCTGGACGGTTTATACGGTTGACCACCTGGCCGACGGGCTGAAACAAAAAGACAAAAGCACCATATATCGCCATGATTATCATTACCGGTATCGAAAAATACTCTTCCCACTTATTCTGTTTACAGGACTTTATGCCATAGCACTTACTTTTATTTTTCTTGATACCGCTATTATTAAATGGGGTATTGTCCTTTCGGGGTTTGTACTGTTTTATTTGTTAATCCTGTTAATACCTCATAAGCACAGACATTTTTATTACCACAAAGAGGTATTTATCGCATTTGCTTATACGTCCGGAATTTTTATTGCGCCATTAGTTTGGTATGGCCGGTTTCCCGATTATTCAAAATGGTTGCCTGTTATTGTTATTTTTATACTGGTCTGGTGCGAGACCGTTATGGTCTCCTTTTTTGATTATGACCTGGACAAAGCTGATGGCAATGCCTCTTTTACCGTCAGGTATGGTAAACGGAAAACCCGTCAGATACTCATCACGGCTCTTATTTTAACAGCCCTCTGGCTTACGGTATCCGCTTTCTTTTTTGAAAACAGAAAAAACATCCCTCCGGTTTTAATTGAATTGCTCATGCTGTCGGTTCTGTTAATTATTATTTACCTGCCTGATTACTTTAAAAGCAACAACCTTTACAGATGGTTTGGTGAGATCGTGTTTTGGTTACCCGGTTTTTTAGTGCTGTTTAAATAATTATTAGTTTGTCAAAGGGATGAAATGCGAAACCCAAAAAAATGTAAACTCATTTATTTGATCATAAACCAACAACAACAATAGTTGTCTCCCCATTAGACTAAACTGAATCAAAAGAAGCAATGGCAACACAATAAACCCTTACTCCCTTTGCTATATTTTATTATCTTTTAGAACGATTCTTTAAGCAATTATTTATAATTTTGTTAATTGAAATTTTAAAAATCAGGATACATGAAAAAATTATTTGTGCTTATTTTTATCGTGGCAATGGGAGGCTTGCTGCTGACAAGTTGTGGTGGAAACGGAGAAAATCAAAATAACAAAATGACCATGCGTGGAAACCAAAGGAACGGCATGATGATGAATCGCGAAAAAAAACAAAACAACGTATCAGTTACAGCCGAAAATACAAAAGACGAAAAAACTTACACTCCCAATATAGACAACGGTGAAACTGTTTACAACAAAGTTTGCATTGCCTGCCACATGACCGGTGTAGCCGGGGCCCCTGCCCTTAAAAATAAAGAAAGATGGACCGAAATAGCTAAAAAAGGGATGAAACAGCTTCATCATGATGCCATTAACGGTTTTACAGGAAACTATGGCGTGATGCCACCCGGGGGGACCTGCACGGGCTGCTCAGACCAGGACCTGTATGATGCAGTCGCTTTCATGCTTCAAAAGGCCGGCGTTAGTGCCAATTAGGTTTTGTCTGATTTCCGTGCATGATTATTGATCTCATGGTTATACCGGCAATCTGTCAATCCCGGGAATAGATAACTGCATTCAATTCACAAGCACATCGAAATTTCAAAATGATTTATTGTTAATGATGAAATTGATTTTGTAATACTTTTGACGGTTGGTAACAAACCGTAAGTTGATAGTAAAAAATCAGATGATGAAAATTGCACCGGGAAAAACTGCAAAGCTGGTTTATACGCTGGTTACGCTTCCCGATGAAAAATTAATCGAGAAAGTTGACCCCTCAAAGCCGGTAACATTTAGTTTTGGGAACGGACAACTTATTGAAAGTTTTGAAAAAAAACTTACCGGATTGCAATCCGGCGACAATTTTGAATTCATTATCAAAGCCGAAGAGGCTTATGGCCCTGTGGATCCTTATGCTGTTTTTGACGTGCCCAAAAACACTTTTGAGTTGGACGGCAAGGTGGACAACAAAATGTTGACGGTTGGGAACACCATTCCCATGACCGATAATTACGGGAACAAGCATCTGGGAAAAATTATCAAAGTGCTGGAAGATGCAGTAAGCCTTGATTTCAACCATCCTCTTTCCGGAAAAGACCTGCGGTTTAAAGGCCACATTGTTGAAATAAACACAAAAGAATAATTAACAGTTAATTACGTTGAATTATGAAAAAATTCTGGGTTTACATTATCATGGCAGGAACCGTTTTTTTGGTTTTTTCCTGCAACCACCAAAAGCAAAAAAAATCATCAGCGCAGGCTGAGCACAAACCGGTGGTCATTGTCCCTGACACCACAATCTACATCACACTCAACGACAGTGTCAGGCAGACATTGCTGGAGCGGGGTCGTAAGATAGCCGTTACGACCCAACTCAGGTTAAGGCAGGAACTTATGAAAGCCATCAAACAGGGCGGTACCGAAAATGCAGTTACATTTTGCAACAAAAGGGCAATAGAAATTACCGATTCCATTTCGCTGGCCGAAAAGGTTTACATAAAAAGGCTGGCAAAAAAATACAGAAACCCGTTGAATGATATGACGAAAAATGAGAGCAATATTTTTAAAGCATACATCATAAACCACTTGGGAAAACAACGGATACAAGCATTGATAACCTGGAACAAAATTGGGCAGCCGGTTTATTACAATCCAATGATTGTGAAATCATTTTGCCTGAAATGCCATGGAACACCCGGAAAAGATATTAAACCCGGGGTTGCCGAAAAAATTGCCGAATTGTATCCTGGTGACAAAGCAACAAATTTCAAAGCGGGTGACCTTCGCGGAATGTGGTCCGTTACCTTCCCCGAATACAGGGTGACCAAAGTAAAATAATTAAAGGTATTCCAAAATAATAAAAACCCTCCCTTATCATGGGGCTGAAATGTGTGCATTGTGGTGAAGATTGCGGAAAGCACCCTGTAATGTACGACGAGCAGCCTTTTTGCTGCCACGGATGCAGAGCCGTTTACCAGATTCTTAACCGGCAAAACCTGGAACAGTATTATGAAATCAAACCCATGCCGGGCATCAGGATTGAACAACAGGATGCGGATGCCAGATATGCTTACCTCGATCTGGATGAAATCAAGGAAAAACTGCTTACCTTTTCCGACGGCGGTATCAGCAAAGTGGATTTTTTCATTCCGGTCATTCATTGTGCCTCCTGCATCTGGCTGCTTGAGCACCTGAACACCCTGAACCACGGGATTATTTATTCCAATGTGAATTTTCCGCAAAAAACATTAAGTATTACTTTCAAAGACAGTGAAATATCACTCCGGCAGATGGTTGAATTGCTCGTTTCCATACATTACATTCCCGAGATCACCCTGGACAAGCTGGAAAAGAAAGAGACAAAAAAAAATGACCGCGACCTTTTGATCAAAATCGGAGTTGCCGGCTTTAGTTTGTTAAATGTCATGCTTTACAACTTCCCCGAATACCTGCCGGGAGGAGAACTTCTCAGTGAATCGTTTACCCGGATGTTCGGATGGCTTAGTTTTGCTTTGTCAATGCCCGTGGTTTTTTACAGCGCCAACGACTATTATCTGTCTGCATTCAAAGGACTCAGACACAAGATCGTAAACATTGACGTACCCATCACCCTGGGTATATTTACTCTTTTTATCCAAAGCACTTACGATATCATCACCGGGCACGGTATCGGTTATTTTGATTCGCTGACCGGGCTGGTGTTTTTGCTGCTTATCGGGAAATGGTACCAGGGAAAAACATACCGGGCCCTTTCATTTGAAAGAGACTATAAATCCTATTTTCCGGTGGCGGTCACTAAAATCAGCAGCGGCAAGGAAAAATACATCGCCCTGTCAAACCTTGCAAAAGGCGACCATATCCTGATCAGGAACCGGGAACTCATCCCTGTTGACTCAAAAATACTCAGCGGAAATGCAAACATTGATTATTCATTTGTTACGGGTGAATCCATACCTGTTCCGAAACAAAAAGGCGAAATGGTATTTGCCGGGGGAAGGCAGGTGGGTGGCAGCATTCAAATGGAAGTGATTAAAGAAGTTGAGCAGAGCTACCTCACACAACTATGGAACCAGAACAACACCAGAAGCGAAGAAACATCCGGGCTGAAAGAAATAGTGAACAAGGTAAGTGAATATTTTACGGTGATCATTCTGGTTATTGCACTCTCGGCAGCAATATATTGGCTGTTCATGAACCCTTCGCTGGCCTTGTTTGCCTTTACATCAGTTTTAATCATTGCCTGCCCCTGTGCCCTGGCGTTAACCGTACCTTTTACCTTCGGCAGTACCATGCGCCTTTTCGGGCGAAAAGGCTTTTACATAAAAAATACAGATGTCATTGAAAAACTGCATTCCATTGATACGGTCGTATTCGATAAAACAGGAACGCTGACCATGAACCGTACCATGAATGTCCGGTTTGTTGGTGATGAACTCAGTGACGAAGAACTGTCCATGATCAGGTCACTGGTCAGCAACTCGAGCCACCCGCTGAGTACTGCCATTAAAGATCATATAGAATCAGATGTTAAAAATGAGGTTGAAGATTTCCGGGAAATACCGGCAATGGGGATTTCGGCAAAAGTCAATAAAGTGCTGATCAATATCGGGTCTAAAAAGTTTGTCATGGGCAAAGATGACGACAAGCCCGGTTCCACAAATGTTTATGTTTTTATCGGCGATAAGGTAAAAGGATATTTTAAGATCGGCAATCAATACCGTCAGGGTTTAAAAGAAGTGATTGAAAGTATGAAAGGTAAATACAAACTTTATCTTTTGTCGGGTGATAATGAGTCGGAACGCAATACCCTCCAACCCCTGTTTGGCAAGGACACTTTACTGCTTTTTAATCAAAGCCCCACCGATAAAATGGAGTTTGTCGAACAGTTGAAAAACAGCGGGCGTAAGATACTGATGATCGGTGATGGGCTAAACGATGCCGGTGCCTTATTAAAAAGCAATGTGGGAATTACCATTGCCGATGATATCTATAGTTTTTCCCCAGCCTGTGATGGCATCCTTCAAAGTTCACGTTTCAGCAAATTATACCGGTTTATCCGTTTCACCAACCTATCGGTGAATGTTGTAAAAATCAGTTTCTTTATTTCATTTCTTTATAATATTATTGGTATCTCATTTGCGGTACAGGGAACGCTTTCCCCATTAATTGCAGCCGTATTGATGCCGGTTAGTTCCATCAGCATCGTTGCTTTTGCCACCCTGGCAATAAATTTGACCGGGAGGAAACACCTGTAAAAACCGGTGGTTTAATTTGTTTGGGCAAAACGGAATATAATTTTTTTTATTTTATATATGCAGATACCTAAATATTTAATACTTTTGGCCACAAATCAAAAAACCATCAATCTTTTTTCTTCCCTATGTCTGTAATCATTGTCCTGATAATTATTGGCGTACTGGTAGCCGGAGGCTTTCTTGCGGGTTTTATCTGGGCCGTGAAAAGCGGCCAATATGATGATACCGATTCGCCGGCTGTACGTATGCTTTTCGATGATACCACACCTGAAAAAAAAAAGGTGATGACGATTCAGGCATTCACAGTGAAAAAGAAGACATTAAACAAAAAAACAAGAATAAACCGATGTCGAATTAATTAACTAAAAGTTTATGGAATTACAAAAGTTTACTTATGACAACAAACTCTCCAGGATGTTCCTTTATGCCACGGTGCTTTGGGGGGTTGTTGGAATGCTTGTTGGGCTGACCATCGCGTTCGAACTGATCTTTCCCAATATGAGTGGGGGCCTCGAGTGGCTTGTTTTTAGCCGGCTGCGACCATTGCATACCAACGGTGTCATATTTGCATTTGTTGGAAATGGTATTTTCCTGGCGGTATATTACTCCACGCCGCGGCTGCTTAAAACGCCCATGTACAGCAAAACCCTCGGACAAATCCATTTCTGGGGCTGGCAGTTGATCATTGTTCTTGCAGCCATAACATTTCCTCTCGGCTTAACGCAGTCAAAAGAATATGCCGAACTGATTTGGCCCATTGATGTTTTAGTGGTTATTATCTGGGTTGTTTTTGGCCTTAACCTCATCATGACCATAGTCAAACGAAGGGTAAAGCATATTTACGTTGCGATCTGGTTTTACATCGCAACCTGGGTAACAATTGCCGTTCTTTACATTGTAAACAACATACAAATCCCCACTTCTTTCCTTCATAGTTATCCGGTGTATGCCGGCATTCAGGATGCATTGGTGCAATGGTGGTACGGACACAATGCAGTTGCATTTTTCCTGACAACCCCCATTTTAGGGATGATGTATTATTTTATACCTAAAGCATCAAACAGGCCTATATACTCATACAAATTGTCCATCATTCACTTCTGG
Source organism: uncultured Bacteroidia bacterium (assembly GCA_913009755.1). Taxonomy (GTDB): domain Bacteria; phylum Bacteroidota; class Bacteroidia; order Bacteroidales; family F082; genus JAADID01. The sequence goes on along the minus strand of CAJVWU010000010.1, from coordinate 6,049 downwards.
GCATTGATTTTCTTATACATCTGGGCCGGGCCACATCACTTATTATACTCATCACTTCCCAACTGGGCACAGGCGCTGGGTGTAGCTTTTTCGATAATGCTTCTTGCCCCGTCATGGGGAGGTATGATCAACGGACTGCTCACGCTGAGGGGGGCATGGGACAAAGTCCGTGAAGACCCTGTGCTGAAAATGTTTGTTGTGGGTGTTACCGCTTATGGTATGGCAACATTCGAGGGCCCGATGCTGTCGCTAAAAACAGTAAACGCATTGAGCCATTTTACCGACTGGACCATTGCCCACGTTCATATTGGAACCCTGGGGTGGAACAGTATGATGAACTTTGGAATGATCTATTGGCTGGCTCCACGTTTATTCAAAACAAAACTTTGGTCAACAAAACTTGCCAATACCCATTTCTGGATTGCCACAACAGGGATGTTATTTTTCGCCATTCCATTGTATTTTGCAGGGTTCACACAAGCACTTATGTGGAAACAATTTACCCCCGAAGGATACCTTGCTTATCCTAACTTCCTGGAAACGGTAACCCAGATTCTTCCAATGTATTATCTGCGTGCTTTCGGTGGAACACTTTACTTTATCGGTTTAATTTTATTTGTTATCAATGTGTGGAAAACAATTGCCGCCGGCAAGTTTGTTAGATACCAGGAAGATGAAGCACCTGCCAAACCTGCACCCAAACCCAATGAAGCATGGCACAGAAAACTGGAAGGAAAGCCTTTACAGTTTACAGTCGTTGCACTGGTCGTCATACTTATCGGCGGTTTGGTAGAGATTGTCCCCATGTACCTCGTTAAGTCAAACGTGCCTACCATTCCCAGCATCAAACCCTATTCGCCTCTTGAACTGGAAGGACGGGATATTTATGTGAGCGAAGGCTGTTATCTTTGCCATTCTCAAATGGTCAGGCCATTCAGGAGCGAGGTGGAACGTTACGGTGAATACACAAAAGCGGGTGAAACTGTTTATGACCGACCGTTCCAGTTTGGTTCAAAACGCACAGGACCCGATCTTGCCAGGGAAGGGGTAAAATCATTACCCAACTACAAACCTTCATCATGGCACTATAATCACATGCTTAACCCTCAAAAGTTAAATCCGGAATCCATTATGCCACCCTATCCGTGGCTTATTGAAAAAGACCTCGACGTATCAGACCTGCCTGCCAAGATCAGGGTATTGACCAGTCTGGGAGCACCTTATCCTGTGGGTTATGCTGACGGACAAGCCATGAAAGACCTGCAGGCACAGGCTGCTGAAATAGCTGCCGACCTGCATAATGCAGGTATTGAAGTTGAGCCCGACAAACAAATCATTGCTTTGATTGCCTATCTGCAACACCTCGGTGTTGATCTGTACAACGGAGATTCACAAACTCAATTGAGCAACAAGTAATTATCCGAAAACATGAAGATTGTCATCCATGCACTTGAGCAAATTAACGGGGTGGAGATTTACCCCATCATCTCGTTGATTATTTTTTTCGTATTCTTTTTAGTGGTCGGTTATCTGGTTTTTACTGCTGACAAAAGTTATATCGAAGAAATGAAAAACATGCCTTTGGATAAAGAAGATGATCTCCGGGAGAACATTGATAATCAATTGGAAAATTAAAATTTACAAACATGGCTTCAGAGAATATAAAAAATAAAAATAACGAGGATTACGAAATAGATACCCTGACCAATGACCGGTTGATCAAAGATCACAGTTATGACGGGATCAGGGAACTCGACAACGACCTGCCACCCTGGTGGAAATGGTTGTTTTACATCACGATTGTTTTTGCCGTGGTTTACCTGATCAGGGTATTTGTGTTTAAATCCGACGATTTGATCCAGGAACAGGAATATGCCAACGAGATGGAAAATGTAGCCACTGCAAAAACTGCTAAATCCGCAGGTGCTGCAGAGTTTCATGTTCAATTATTAACTGACGATGCTTCGCTGGCAGCGGGACAGGAAATCTGGACAAAAATTTGTGCTGCATGTCACCTCGCTGATGGTGGCGGGCTGGTAGGGCCCAACATGACCGATGATTACTGGATTCATGGCAATACGGTCGAAGACCTTTACAATGTAGTTACCAACGGTGTAATTGAAAAGGGGATGCTCCCTTACAAAAACCAGCTTTCCGACCAAAAACGGCTGGAAGCAGTCAGCTATATACTGGTTAAATTACAGGGGACAACACCTGCCAATCCAAAAGCACCTCAGGGAAAAAAATATTAAAACCATTTAATATTCGACACTAACAGAAAGGAAGCCGGGTTAAAAAAATTCGGCTTCCTGCCTTTTCACCAATAATAATTTATCAGGTTAACCGTTGACGGGACTAAACATGGGGAAAACAAAAGACAATAAAAAGGACCAGGCCTATTTTCGTGACCGGCTGACCACCGTTGACAGCAAAGGAAGAAGAAATTGGGTATATGCCAAAAAACCAAAAGGTAAATTATTTAACCGGCGAAGAGCACTGGCGATCGTTTTCCTGTTGTTCTTTTATACAGCACCATTCATCAGGGTTCACGGTGAACCTTTACTTCTGTTCAATATTTTCGAACGCAAGTTTATCATTTTCGGAATGATCTTCTGGCCGCAGGATTTCCATCTGATCCTGTTGATGTTTATCACGACCCTGATATTTGTCATTTTGTTTACCGTGATATTCGGCAGGATATTCTGCGGATGGGTATGCCCGCAAACCATCTTCATGGAGTTTGTCTTTCGTCCTATTGAATACCTGATTGAAGGCGATGCTGCAGCACAACGTAAACTGGCAAACGCCCCCTGGACTTTTAATAAAGTATGGAGAAAATCCCTCAAACATTTATTTTTTTACCTTTTCGCTTTTATCACGGTAAACGCTTTTTTGGCTTATATCATTGGTTCCGATCAACTTTTCAGCTATTACCCGGAAGGGCTTGCCGGCCATGTTACAGGTTTCTTCGGCCTTTTGATATTTTCCGGTATTTTTTATTTCATCTTTGCTTTCTTCCGCGAACAGGTTTGTACCATTGCCTGCCCTTACGGTCGGTTGCAAAGCGTGCTGATTGATAAAAAAACAATAATCGTTGCCTACGATTACCGGCGTGGAGAACCCCGTGGGCCATTGAATAAAGCGGAAGGCGATTGCATCAATTGTAACAATTGCGTTCAGGTATGCCCCACAGGTATTGATATCCGTAACGGCACACAAATGGAATGTATTAACTGTACGGCCTGCATTGATGCCTGTAACCGCGTGATGGAAAAAGTGAAAAAGCCCGAAGGATTGATCCGGTTCGATTCTGAAGAAGGCATTAGAACAGGAAACCACTCCATTTTCAATGCCAGGTCAATTGCTTATTCGGTTGCCCTTACCCTGATGATCTTTTTTGTTGCCGGGCTCTTCATTTTCAGGGGCGACTTTGAAGCCACAATACTGAGGGCACGGGGAACACTTTACCAGGATTATGGCACCGACAGCATTAGTAATATTTACAATTATATTATTATTAACAAATCGCACAAGCCAATAGAAGTTGATATTCAACTGGAATCGCATCAAGGGAAAATAAAGTTTATCGGCGCACCGGGTTTGATACCAAAAGGGGAAGCCGGGAAAGGATCTTTTCTGATTGTTATGTCGAAGAAAAAACTGAAACAATCAGATACGTCCATCCGTCTCGGGCTTTATATGAACGGCGAAGAAAAGGAAGTTTATCATAGTACTTTTATTGGCCCAGATTCATTGGATAAACCAAAACCAAGATGAAACATAATCCGACATTGAAAACAACGCTGCTAAAATTCATCCGATGAAAATAAAATGGAACTGGGGCACAAAACTAACCATCGCCATTATTTTATTTATGTCATTGGTACTGTCTTTTGTTTACAGAAGCACAAGACATCCGGTTGACCTTGTCGAAGAAGACTATTATCCCAAAGGGTTAAAATATCAGGATCGTATCAATGAGATCAACAATGCACATCCTTTTGCTTCTCAGGTGAGGATATTCCAGAAAGCCGATAGTGTAGTCGTTACTTTTCCTGAAATCCATCCCGATACGGGAACGATAACATTTTACCGGCCTTCAGACATCCAACTTGACCGGGTTTACGACATCAAACCTGATAGTTTATGGATAATGAACTTCCCTGAATCGGAATTCGGAAAAGGTAAATATTATGTTAAGATATTCTGGAAAGAAGACGACAAGGGGTATTACGTTGAGAAACCTTTTTACTTTAATTAGTTCATGACCTATAACGAACTATACCTCATTGCACTGATGACAGGACTGATTGGCAGCCTGCATTGTATCGGCATGTGCGGACCCATTGCCATTGCCCTGCCGCTCGGCAGAAAACGCTGGGGCCGGCGTGTGTTGGGCGGATTGACCTATAATACGGGCAGGATAATTACTTATGGCGTTTTGGGCGCTTTGTTCGGCTTGTTGGGACAGGGGATTGAAATGGCCGGCCTTCAGCGGGTGGCTTCCGTTCTCATTGGCATTGCCATGATCCTTTCCGTGGTTTTTCCCGCCTTGTTCCGGGGAAAAGTAAAATTTGAAGCGTTCTTTTTTGGCTATGCCGGAAAAATGATCGGGAAATTCAGAAAACTCTTTACCATCAGTTCATTGCCATCCCTGTTTTTAATCGGTTTGCTCAACGGATTGCTTCCCTGTGGTTTGGTATATGTGGCCGTTGCCGGTGCAATAAACACAAACAATATTTTATTTGGTATCTTTTACATGATTATCTTTGGCACCGGAACCATTCCCGTTATGCTGGCCATTCCGCTATTGGGTAACCTTGTGGGATCCGGCATCAGGAAAAAGTTCCGTTTTTTACTGAACTGGTTCATTGTTTTGCTTGGAGTTCTTTTCATATTGCGCGGGCTTTCATTGGGTATCCCTTACATCAGCCCGCCGCAAAAGATGCTCAAACCACATGAAAAGATGATGCTACGTCATGATAAAACAATGAGCATGGACACAATGGCACAACTTCAATGAAACGGGATGAAAATAAATAAATCTTAAATCATAAATAATATTCTTAAACATGAAAAATATGAAAAATATGAACAAGTTAAGCCTGTTACTCATCATGGCCGGTGCATTTGTTATAACGACAAGTTCGTTTACAAAAGCAAAAACAATCAAAACCGTGAAAACCAATGCATCAGCATTTGTAATCCCACAGGATGATCAGGCATCGGCAAAATATCCAAACGGTGCCAGGATTTATCAGGAGAAGTGTTTTGCCTGCCACCAGGTTACCGGTTTGGGTATTCCGGGGGCTTTCCCTCCGCTAAAAGGTTCCGATTATCTTTTGGCAGATAAAAAAAGAGCTGTGCAACAGGTACTCAATGGTTCGAACCATGAGATTACCGTTAACGGTGCAAAATATGCCATCCCCATGCCACCTCAGGTGGACAATTACCAGGATGCTGTTGACGTGATCAATTATGTGCTGAATGCCTGGGGGAACAAAGGGGGGACAATTTCAGTTGATGAAGTAAAAGACATTAAGATCATCAGATAAACGTTGAAAAACAGAACTTCTTTCTAACTGATTTATTTTTACAAGAACCGGGTTGACAGAATACTATTAAAAAATACGAACACAGAACAGGATAAATCGGTTTCGGTTTCCAAAACAAAAGGGCTGCTTAATTATAAAGCAACCCTTTTTTTATTCTACAATTTCTTAAAATCAAATCGGACATGCTTGTTTTCTTGATTTTTTATTGGGGGGAGGGCGTCATAACTTTTGTTTGCTTCAAAATCAATAATAGTAGACATTATAAGAGTCTGGAGACAATTTTTTATCCATTACGTTAAAAAAAATCCCTCTTTTTTGTTCTTAAAAGTTTTTTTAATCTATCTTTGCAAGTGATTATTTACTTACATATATAAAAGGAGGTAAATTATGATAAAAAAAATGATACTCTTTCTATTATTAATCCCCCTGATAACACAGGCACAAGACAGTTTGCAGACGCAGAAAGTCTTGAAGATCAAAACACTTTTTGATTC